>CAZAQM010000051.1:0-11265 GCA_964487385.1 uncultured Dethiobacter sp. | reverse complement strand
GCCCTCCCATATTATAGTTCATTGCAATCCTTTGCCATAACGTATTATAAGCCACCGTGAGGTTATTTATCAATTGTTTACGAACCGTATATCAGGATTATTATACCATGGGAGGATTCTTTTCGGAATATCCTTATTGCCGAAATATAAAGTCCGCCATCGAATCTTGGAGACTGTTTAACAGCCTGACTAAAAACGAAGTGATTCCAACGGGGGACCATCATGAAACAGCGCTGTCGTCGCCATGAAGCCCCACGTGGTTACCCGGCGGAATTGCTTAAAAGTTTCCGCTTTAAGATCTTGCCTGTAGCGGTTTTAGGTAATTCTCCAAGAAATTCGATAGCCCGCGGGACCTTGTACGCAGCGAGGTTTTCCTTGCAAAAAGATATGATATCTTTTTCACAAAGCCCCGCTCCTGCCTTGGGTACAATGAAAGCTTTGGGCACTTCCCCTTTTTCCCTGTCAGGAATTCCTATTACAGCCGCTTCAAGGATGGCCGGGTGACTAAAAAGCAGTTCTTCGATCTCCCTTGGGTAGACATTATATCCCCCGCAGATGATCATTTCCTTTTTACGGCCGACGATAAATAAATAACCTTCATCATCTTTATAGCATAGGTCCCCCGTATAAAACCATCCATCCTTAATGGCAGCTTCGGTTTCCTCCGGCATTTTCCAATAACCCCTGAACAAGCCCGGTCCTCTGACCAATAATTCGCCAACCTCCCCCGCAGGGACTTCAGCACCCTTTTCGTTGACAAGTTTTGCCCTCCACATATGGGCAAGCAAACCGATGGAACCGGCTTTATTGTGCCCAACTCTTTCATATGTGACGTTGGAACATGTTTCAGTAGCTCCATACATTTCGCAATAGTCGACTCCAAAAGTATCCTCGATCTGGGGAATGTATTCCCCCGGCATGGCGGATCCGGCTGAAAGTACTACTCTTAAACTGCTTAAATCATAGTCGTCGGGGTTATCCCGAAAGCGGTTCAGCATATAAATATACATGGTGGGCACGCCGGCAAAATGAGTAACCTTATATTTACTGATCATTTCCAGCGCCACTTCCGGATAAAAACGGGGCATAACAACCACAGTGGCTCCTTTCTTCATTGGGCCCAAAACAGTACTGACAAAAAATATATGGCAGTACGGAGCTGCTGTTAACATGAGATCCTGATCGTTTATGTGCAGTATATGGCAGGCGTTCAAATCAGCTTGCCGGCAGTAATTATTATGGGTCAGCATGGCACCCTTGGGGTTACCCGTAGTACCTGAGGTATAAAGAATTGTCACAATATCATCCGGCTCGCAGTCCACTATCTTCAGGCTATCTTTTTCCTTCTTCAGCAGATCTGCAAAAAGCAGCGCGCCATCCATGGCTTTTTCCCCTACGACGATAATATTTTTTAATGAAGGCAACTGCTTCCTTATACCGAAGACATTTTCCTGAGCCTCTTTTTGAAAAGCAATCATTACGCGGGCTTCTGCATTATTGATAATATATTTTATCTCGGCAGCCTTATACAAAATATTAAAAGGCACGGCCACTGCCCCAATCCTGGCAATTGCAAAATATGTGATCAAATATTCCAAAGAATTGGAGAGGTAGATAGCAACGCGATCCCCCTTCCTGATGCCAAGATTCAGCAATGAATTGCCCAGTCTGTTGATCAAACGGTGGAAATCCAGCCATGTTACCTCTTGCTCACCGGAAATCACAGCTATCCGGTAAGGAGTAATTTTTGCATTTCTTTCAACCATTTCTGAAATATTCATTTGATACCTCCATATTTTCTGTCTTCAGAACCTTTTGCTTGCAAATATAAAGCAATCCGGCATTAAAAAAACAAATCCGGCAAAAAGGTGGCGACATTGGGAAATGCGATTAAAAGAGCGATACAAGCCAGGTATGCAATCAAAAATGGCCATATTCCCCGAAAAATAGCTTCCATGGGAATTTCTGGTGCTATCCCTTTGACAACATACGCATTCATGCCCACCGGCGGGGTAATAACCGCCATTCCCACGACAAGAATGATAATTACACCGAACCAGATGGGATTATAACCAAGTGTTTGGGTAACCACAGGATAGAAAATGGGTACAGTTAATAAAACGAGTGCCATAGCATCGATGACACAACCTAAAATCAGGTAAACAATTATCACCAGCCCCATGATCACAATGGGCGGCAAGGGTAGCTCAGCCGTAAAGCTTGCCAACTCAAAAGGCAACCTGCTCAGTGTCATAAATCTCCCAAATACAACAGCCCCCGCGGTCATGAGAAGTATCAATGCTGTTGTTTTGGTTGTATCTCTTAACGCATTTAAGATGCCAACCCATTTGAGTTTTTTTTCCAGAACAGTCAGCAATAAAACAGCGGCTGCACCAATTCCCCCGGCCTCAGTAGGAGTAAACCAACCGGCAAATAAACCACCCATGGAGACAATAAAAATAACCATTATCTCCCATAACCCTCCGCCCAAGGTTTGCATTCTCTCTCTCCATGTTGCTTTTGGCCCCCGGGGCCCTATTTGGGGATTCCGAATCGAAACAAAATAGGCCGCTGCCATGAGTAACAGCATAAGAAGTATTCCAGGCAAAATGCCGGCGATAAATAGTTTGCCAATAGATTGTTCTGTAGCTGTACCGTAAATGATAAAAAATACACTGGGCGGGATCATGATGCCCAAACCTGCACCGGCAGCAACACTGGCCGAGCTAAGGGATGTTGAATAATTATATCTTTTCATTTCCGGCAGGGCAATTGAACCAATCGTTGCAGCAGTAGCCGTAACTGAACCGCAAACAGCTCCAAACAGGGCACATGCTACCTGGGTGGCAACAGCAAGGCCACCGGGCACATGCCCAATTGCTTTATAGGCAAAATTGTATAACCTGGTACCAATACCCGCATAAAAGGCAAATTGCCCCATCAGCATGAACATGGGAACAACGCTTAATGAATAAGATGAAAGCGTTGTAAATGTTTCCTGGGTCAAGATTCTTGTGGCTGTTGGAAATGAATTCAGATAACTACATCCTAAAAACCCGACAATAAACATCGCGTAAGAGATCGGTATCCTGAGCAAAATCATTACGAGGAAACATATTATTCCAATCAGGCCTATTGTGCCAGGGCTCAATTTTTCCCCTCCTCTTTTATAAATAATCCGATTACTCTTTTTACCAGTACCAGGGCCAGAACCAGAAAACCGATCGCAGTAGCATAAACAAATGGATGAAAAGGAGTTCTGGTCGTTAGGGAAACTTCTCCTCTGGCAGCAATATTGTTGGCGTATTCAACTAGTTTCCAGGAACCAAAGACAAAGAAGATAGTGGAAATACTGTTCATGATTACATCCAGGGCCTTTACTGTTTTGGAAGAAAAAAGCTTATCAGCTATAAAAGTTATAGAAACATGTCCATCCTGCAGGGCACAATACGCTACCGATAAAATAATGGCTAATCCGGTAAAATAACTGACATATTCGAAAGCTCCTTTAATTGGAGAACTAAAAGCCGATCTTAGTATCACATTTATAACAACTAAAACCATTAACCCGGCAAAGATCCACCCGGCAACCCTATCAAGAAAGGAGGCTATTAAATTGATTGTCGTTGAGAAAAATTTCATAGCTGCTTTCCCTTCGTTAATATTTTTTAGAATAACGGAGGGTGGAAAAACACCCGGAACCCACCCTCCGCATTGCTAATTCCGGCAAACGCCTTGCAAATCAAGTTTCTGCGGCAGAATCAATCATTTACAAGTATTTATACTTATCAGCCAAACGCTTGATCGTTTCTACTATTTCTTTTCCGGGAAAGCCTTTTTCGTCCATATCCCTGATGTAATTTTCATGCAGTGGTATTAGCAATTCAAGCCATCTGTCAATTTCATCATCCGATAATTCAAAATCCTCATGACCATGTTCCCGCACAGCATATTCAAAACCCTCCTGGCAAATTTCATCCCAGAGCCCGGCGGCCACTTCATTAAATATTTTTTCGTTTACCTCCAGGATAATATCCTGAATTTCTTTGGGAAAGGAGTTCCATGTGTCCAGATTCATGGTCGTGAAAAAGATCGCATTGGATAAAAATGGTGTATAGGTGATATATTGAGTAACTTCTGCCTGCCCAAATCCTTTTAATACTTCAAGGGGGGCACAATTGCCCTGCACAATGCCCCTGGCCAGGGCTTCATAAGCCTCCCCGGCTGTCATCGCCACGGGTACCGCACCAACTGCTTCGATGGCTTTAACGGGATAGCCAAAGGTTCTAATTTCCACCCCCTGGATATCTTCCAGGGAACGTATGGGTTTTTTGGTAATAAGATGAGCCGGGCCCGTGGCGGTTGCAAACATGAGCCTCGTATCCTGAATTTCCTGGGGATTCAGCTCCCTGAGCCCTTCCCAAACAACGTTGCTGGCCACCAGTGAGCTATTGTAAACGATCCCCGGGAGTTCAAAACCTTCAATGACAGGAAAACGACCCGCGTTATAGGTGAAAACACTAAACCCGACATCGGCAATGCCGGTCGCCACCCCTTCGTAAACATCAGCCGCCTTAAGCAATGTTTCTCCGGGGTAGGTGACCACTGTAATCAGTCCGTCAGTTGCCTCTTCGATAGCCTTTTTCCATTCTGCAGCAAGTTTTGTTTCCACGGGATGGATGGCTGAGAAAAAATGAGCGAATTTTAGTTCGACCGGTTTCATGGAAGCCTCTTTCTCCGCTATGCCGCTTTCTGCCGGGTCTTCAACAGTTGGTTGTCCTGAATTCGAACAACCCACTATCCCCGCCATCAGCAGCAGACTTAAAACTACAGCAGCCACTTTCATTAATAATTTCGACATTTTATAGCCCTCCTAAAAATGTTTTTTGGAAATCCAATCAAAAACAATTATAACCAAAGTCATCATGCATAATTGGTCCCCTTCTGCCTAAAGATCCTGGTTAGAACATTCAGGGATTTATTCTGCTACCATATTGATACAGCTTTTAAAAAATTGGCCCCGGCCTGTGCGCCCGGCCAATCAGGCTCTGGCGTTGATGCCCAGCAGCTCACGCCCTATAGTCAATTTGTGCATCTCCCTGGTTCCCCCAAGAATAGTGGCCAGAATCGAATCGCGATAGTGCCTGGCTACAGGATAATCATCGGTACAACCATAGGCTCCGTGGACACGAATGGCCTGCTCTGCAGCTTTTACGGCAAGGTCACTGGCCAGCATCTTGGCGGCTGAAAGCTCCTTGGCATGGGGAAGATTTTTGCTTTTCAAATCGGCAGCATAATATACCTGCCAGCGAATAGCCATGAGCTCTGCAGCCAGGCTGGCGATGGTATCCTGGATCATCTGGAACGAGCCGATAGGCTTGCCAAACTGTGAACGCTCTTTGGCAAATTTGATGCTGGCATCCAGACAGCATTGCACCATGCCGAGCGCTCCGGCTGCAATAAAAAGCCGGGCAGAATCGATCCCGTGGAGAGCAACGTTAAGGCCGCGTCCAACTTTATTGATGAGGTTTTCCCTGGGTACCCGGCAATCTGTAAAACCAAGATTACATATATCCCCGGCCTGATCGCCTATCATACTGATTGGATGACTGGAAAAACCGGGGGTATCGACATCTACAGCAATCAGGGCAGTCCCCCTCCATCCGAGGCTTTTATCTGTCTGGCAGAGCACCAGGACTGTATCTGCCAGACTGCCATGGCTGATAAAAATTTTGGTCCCGTTAATGACCCATTCATCGCCATCGATTTCGGCTCTGGCCTCTATGGCACCGGCATCGCTGCCTGCAGCGGGCTCCACCGCCCCCACCGCTATTATGCTCTCGCCGCTGCACAGCGGAGGAAGATATTGTTGTTTTTGTTCCTCGCTGGCGCCCAAATTAAAAATAGTTGCCGCTAAAACGCTTTGTCCCAGGGCAGTAAGGGTTTGCGACCAGCTTACATAGCTCAGTTGTTCCCAGACGAGAGCAGCTGCCAGATAATCATACCCCGCGCCTCCATATTGCTCCGGGATATGTATGCCCAGCATTCCCAGTTCGCCCAATTTTTTTGTAAGATCATGGTTTACCCTCCCCTGTTCTTCATACTCCCGAATTGTGGGCAGCATCTCGTTTAATGCAAACCTTTTCGCATTATCCTGCAACATTTTTTGTTCTTCAGTCAGATCAAAATCCATCAGGATCTTCCTTTCTCTTTTATAATCTGTTTGATTCTAAAGAGGGATGTTCCCATGTTTCTTGGGAACTGTACTAATTTTTTTATTTTGTATAAACCTTAAGGATTGAATGAGGGTTCGTCTCGTCTCCCGGGGTTCAATAATGTCATGAATATATGTCACCTCGGATGCCAGAGCCATGGGATCGGCATAATGGGTTTTATATTCCTGAATCTTCCGGGCTCTGAAAGCCTCAGGATCTGAAGCATTTTTGAGCTCATCCGCATAGAACAGGGCCACGGCCTGTTCGGCCCCCATGGCGCCAATTTCGGTAATTGGCCAGGCAAAGATCAGATCGGTTCCAAAACCTGGCAATATCCCCATACCCAGGGCTGCCCCTCCGTAGACCTTTCTGATAAGGACAGCAATTTTGGGAACGGTTGCTTCGGATAGGGCGTAAAGCACCTTTGCGCCATGCCGGATGATACCTGCATATTCCTGGTCCTTACCGGGCAAATAACCTGGAGTATCAACAAGGAGTATGATTGGAATATTGAAAGCATCGCAAAAGCGGATAAAACGTGCCTGTTTGTCCGAACTGTCCATGCTCATACAGCCGGCCCGCACCCTTGGCTGATTGGCAACAATGCCGACCGTATTTCCTTCCAGCCTGGCCAAACCGATAATTATCTCATTGGCAAATTCGGGTTTAACTTCAAGGAACTTGCCCCCGTCCACGATATCATTGATAACGAGGCGCATATCATACCCTTTGGTGGCTTGTGCCGGAACGATATGTTCAAGTGATTCTGTAAAGCGATCGGGGGAATCCCCAATCTCCTTATAGGGGGGTTTTTCTCTCCAATTGGAGGGAAGGTAGGACAGAAGCAGCCGTATTTCTTTCATGCAATCAGCTTCGCTTTTAACCCTGAAATCAGCAACGCCTGATATCTGGCTGTGAACTTTTGCCCCACCCAGCTCTTCCATGCTGATGTCTTCTCCCAGGACCGACTTGACGATTCTGGGCCCTGTGATAAACATATGTGATATATCGTCCACCATGAAAATAAAGTCGGTCAGGGCAGGTGAATAGACAGATCCCCCCGTGCAATTGCCTAAAATGGCGGAAATTTGCGGTATGGCCCCGGAACAACGCGTATTTATATAAAATACGACCCCGGCAAACTTTTCATCACTGACCCGATACGGGTCATCGCTGCCCGCCAGTTCCGGCCTGATAACCCGCGCCCCGGGCGAGTCATTAAGGCCAATCAGGGGCACACCCATATCAAGCGCCATTTCATGGATCTTATACAACTTTCTTCCATGATAATATCCCTGGGATCCTCCAAACACAGTTACATCCTGGGAAAAAACACAGACAATCCTGCCGTCAATCGTACCGTGTCCGATGACAATACCATCGCCGGGCGCGCCAACCTTATGTTTGATTAACATGTTAAATTCATGAAAACTGTCAGGATCCAACAGCAAATCGATCCTTTCACGGGCCGTCAGTTTGCCTTTTTCATGTTCCCTGGCGATCTTCTTTTCGCCACCCCCCAAAGAAGCAACATGTTTCACTTTGCGAAGTCGTTGAATATGTTCCTGCATATGGAATGCCTCCCCGATATTTTTTTAGCCCATCACCCTGGCCAATCACCATTGATTGCCTGGGTAATATCCCACTACGATAGAAATGACTGCAATTGCCGTGCCAATTGCTGCCCATTATAAAATCTTCTTAAGATTACCACACTTCAAAGAACTCTTTAGGGATAAGCAATTATTCCCATAATCATGGCAGATTGCATATGCCTGAAAGCTGCAGTTAATTATTAAATATTGCCCATAAAGATACAAACCGGCTTATTCTGCCTTGTTAGTTATCCCAGAATTTGTTATAATAATTATATCTCTTCAGAACATTTTGTCTTCCCCCCACATATAGGCAACAATAGCAACAATATTGATAAAGTAAAACAATAGAGAAGGTGGAAAATTGCCATGTCATTTAGGGACAAATATGCAATAGTAAGCGTGGGTTATACGCCGCAGGGGCATCTGCCGGGAAGAACATCCCTTAGTTTTTCCCTGGAGGCCTGCGTCAATGCTATTAAAGATGCAGGATTAAAAAAACAGGATATCGATGGCCTGATATGCTATCGTTACTTTCCGCCCGGGCCCGGTGAACTGGATGCAACGCCTTACCTGGTGGCATCGCATCTGGGGCTGGAGCCATCCTACCTGAGCCAGGATGCCAATTGAGCAAGAAGCCAACTTTACCACGCTGTGAGCGTGCTTGAGGCAGGCCTGTGCAAATATGTGGTCGTTGTTTATGGGGACAATGCTTCTTCTGGAAACCATCATTATTTTGCTAATGCTGAAGGTGATGATGGTGTATTCGGGCTTTTTGGTGCGGCCGGCAGCTATGCGATGGCAGCCAGACGAGCAATGCATACATTTGCCACAGGGCCTGAAACATGGAAAGAGATTGCCGTGGGGCAACGGAAATGGGCACAGTTAAATTCCACAGCCGCAATGTGCGGACGGCCCATGACGTATGAAGACTACTATAATTCCAGATGGATAGCGGAGCCTTTCAGACGGAGCGATTGTTGCCTGGTTAGTGATGGGGGCCGGGCATATATCGTAACTTCCGTGGAGCGGGCAAGGGATTTGAAACATAATCCGGCAATAATTGCCGGATTGGGACAAGATAATCCCTCACATTTTTTTCGGCAATCCGCTAATCCAGCCGTCTTTGGCGGAGCCAGAAAAGCCGGAAAAATTGCCTTTGATATGGCGGGTATTACTGTCGACGACGTTGATGCCTGCCAAATATATGACTGCTTTACCTTTACAGTGGAAAGCACCTTACAAGATTACGGCTTTTTCAAACCGGGCGAAGGACTGGACTGGTTTAAAGGGGGTACCATAGAGCCCGGAGGCAGGCTTCCTGTCAATACCTCGGGGGGACAGCTTTCCGAGGCATATTTTATGGGCTTAACCCCATTGACTGAAGGCGTTATGCAGATTATGGGCCGCTGTGGGGAAAGACAGTTGGGCCCCGGGACCGCTACCAGGGAACCAAACATTATCGTCTGCAGTGATAATGGTGGGGTGCTGCAGACCCATACCTGCATTGTGTTAAGGAGGTCATGACTATGCCTTACGAAAAGCCGCTTCCGCGTCCAACCGGAGATACAAAACTGTTTTGGGAAGCATGTAAAAAACACGAACTGCAGTTTCAAAGATGCTCTCGCTGTGGATATATTCGCTGGCCATGTTCAATAATATGCCCCCAGTGTTATTCACAGGAGGCCGAATGGTTTAAAACTTCAGGAAAGGGAAAAGTGTATACTTTTACAGTGATGCATGGGATCTTCCACAAGGGGTTCACCAACGAGGCTCCTTACGTTGTAGCAATTATTGAACTGGACGAAGGCCCCTTCTTCCTTTCCAATATAGTGGGCTGCAGGCCCCAGGATGTACTTTGCGATATGCCCGTGGAGGTAAGCTGGGAAAACGCCGGAGAATTTTGTTTGCCAAAATTTAAGCCTCTTTCCCGCTGAATAGATGCAAAATGTTAACAGAAAATTTTGTTTGCATTTCAAATATTTGGGGGTAATAATAATGGAACAAGGCAATAAAGAGGTATTAAAACTATTTTACGGTTCTTTTCTAACCATTCTTGATAAAATAAACGATCCGGTAATAGTCATCAATAAAGATGGTATCGTTGTCTATATAAACAATGCCTATGAACATCAAATCGGGATCACCCGGGATAAAATTTTGTATAAAAACTTAAATGAAAGATATCCCAATGATAAGCTTCTTACAGTTCTACAAACAGGGCAACAGTTAAAAGAAGATGAATATTATGATGAAACGCTTGGTTACGACATTGTCGCGCACTTTATCACATTAAAAGACGCCGGGGGAGAAATAAAAGGGGTAATCGGAGTTGGCAATGCGAATACTATTTACAAAATAAATAAGCACCTGAGAGGACTGGTCGTCGAAAACACAGGAAAGCCAAAGAAAAAAATTAATAGAGCAGAAATGCAAGCTTTTAAAAATATAATCAGTAATGATCCTAGGATGCTGCATTGCATCCATCTGGCTGCTAATCTGGCCCAAACAGACGTTTCAGTCATGCTCAGGGGCGAAACAGGTTGTGGCAAGGAATTGTTCGCTGAGGCTATTCACAAGGCCAGCAATCGTTCCAATTATCCTTTTGTAGCAGTAAACTGCACCGCGATTCCTGAAACACTTCTGGAATCAGAACTGTTTGGATATACTGCGGGTGCATTTACAGGGGCCAAATCCCAAGGGAAAAAAGGGATATTTGAAGTAGCCCACAATGGAACATTGTTTTTGGATGAAATTGGAGATATCCCGCTTAGCACGCAGGTTAAGCTATTAAGATTTACGCAGGATAAATATATAGTTAAACTGGGAGAAACAATAAAAACACCTGTCGATGTAAGAATTATTTCAGCCACGAACAGAAATTTGGAACAAAAGGTACAGCAGGGTGAATTTCGCTCCGATCTTTATTACCGGCTCAACGTGGTTCCAATTTTTATTCCACCGTTGAGGGAAAGTATTATTGATATATCCATCCTTTCCTACCATTTTTTAAAATATTATGCCAAAAAATATAATAAAAACCTGAGATTTGCACCCAATGCTATGAAATGCCTGCAGGAGCACTCATGGCCAGGTAATGTAAGAGAGCTAAAAAACGTTATTGAAAAAGCTGTTATTCTATGCCAGACAGATAAGATTACTTCAGATGATTTGCAACTAAATTTGAGGAATTTTTCCCTAAACCCTGAATTTCATACATTATGCCTGAACACAGCAATTGAAAATTTGGAGAAAACAATTATACAGGAAGCACTGTCCAAAACAAAAAACAATAAGAGCGCAGCAATAAGATTTCTGAACATCAGCCGAAGTGCTTTCTATGCCAAATTAAAAAAATATAACATTTCCTAGCTACTATTATTCATACCCAATCTAATTGTGATTCTACTGCATAAACTCAATTTGCAATGTGTTTGCTGAAATCAGCAGCCATT
>CAZAQM010000050.1:0-11308 GCA_964487385.1 uncultured Dethiobacter sp. | reverse complement strand
ACGAATTAATAACGATCCTTCGCTATGATTTTACCCACCAGATAGCCGTTCAGTATGGGCAAAGCATACGTTCGAGCAAATTATGCTCAATAGCACATATTTCCCGCAAAGACGAGGATGTCGCTTGGGATATTTTTATAAAATACGACGACCAGAAATTTAGTTTTACCGATTGTACAAGCTTTGCCATTATGAAGCGCTTAAATCTCAGGGAAGCAGCCTGTTTTGACACCCATTTTGATATTGCCGGTTTTATCCGTTTGCCCCAGGTGCCTCTACGAAAACGATAGCAAGGTGGCCACGATAGAGGAATTTGAGGGTTGTCTTGGGGTGGTAAAAGCTTATAGTCTTTTTTCGCTGTAGTGTTATTTGGAAATAAAAATGGTGCTAAGCACAAGTTCTGGGCTTTAGCACCATCTTCCATTCTTCTCCAGGGCCAGGATTCTACCCGTTAGATCCCTTTTAATCTCAACCTTTTATCTTTTTGACCTCGGACTTTTCCGCCAAAGCTTTAAGTATAACCTCAGGTGTTATCGGGTTTTCCTTTATTTGGACTCCAATAGCATCGTATATGGCGCAGGCAATGGCTGCTGATACGCTGATACTGCCGGACAGTCCCCCCTCTTTGGCGCCGTAAGGGCCCACAGGGTCCACCGAGCCAACAATTACAGGGTTGATGTTTGGCATATCCATTGCCGTGGGCATTTTGAAATCAAAGAAGCATTTGGTAAGCAGTTCACCAGTTTTTTCATCCCATTCATGCTTTTCGAAAAGTGTTGCCCCCAGCGCCTGCACAACTGCTCCTTCCCACTGGCCTTCCACAGCCATGGGGTTGATGGGTACCCCGCAATCCCAAACCGGATAAACATTGAGCACCTTCACTTGCCCTGTTTTTTCATCAACCTCGACCTCGGCAATTGTTGTGCCGGCGGTATAGGTCGCAGTATGCTGACCGATTACCAATTCCCCCGGATCCGGGCCTGTATCTGCCCAGCCGGACTCGCTCATCGCTTTGGCGATATAGGAACCACGGCCGATAACACCGATGCCTTCACGGTAGGCTGCCCTGATTGCATTGGCAAGGGGGATCCCCCGTCCAGGGCTGGCTTTAACGTAAACACGTTTGTCTTTAATTCCCAGGCTTTTGGGGTCAATGTCAAGCATTCTCCCCGCAACCGCTGTGATCTGTTCCCGGGCATCGACTGCTGCCCTTCTTACTGCCTCAGCAGTGGTAAAAGCGGCATACATGGTGTATTCACCCGGGGCAAGCGGGGTAAGTTCGGGATCGGAGGTGATCATGGTGATATCTTCCATGGGAATACCCAGCTCTTCGGAAACCACCTGTGCCATCATGCTATGGTTACCGGCGCCGGCATCAAGAACACCGGTAAATAGTGTCGGGCTGCCATCCTCGTTGAATTTAATGATCGCTGTGGCATTGCCGCGGAAACCCATAAAGAAGCCGGTCATGCCCGTGCCGCAGGCCATGCCGATACCCCGTCCTTTGGGTAGTTTCCCCCTCTTTTCTGCCCAGTTTGTGATCTCTGTGGCCTTTTTCATGGATTTGATCAGGGGGAAACTGGTAATTTTGGATTTGCTATGCAGGACATCTCCTTCTTTGCGGGCATTTTTTAACCTTATTTCCAAGGGATCAATGCCCAGATCCCTGGCCATGATATCCAGCATCTGTTCTTCTGCATAGGTTATCTGATCCCCGTGCAGGCGGTGCATCGAACATTGCGCCTTGTTGGTGTAAACGCGCAGAGCCTCATAGCGGTGGTTGGGTGTATAATAGCGGGATTCCGAATATACAAAGGGCACCCATGCCTGGGAAAGCCAGCTGCTGGCGTAGGCTCCGCCGTCCATAACCAGCCGGACATCTTCGGCGACCAACATTCCGTCTTTTTTAACCCCCATTTTTAGATCGATGACAAAGTTGCCTTTATGTTTGGAGGTTGCCAGGGTTTCTTCTCTTGTATAGGTTATCTTTACCGGCCTTTGGGCCTTCATGGTAAGTACTGACGCACAGAATTCTGCCGATTGGATATCGCTGCGGCCGCCAAACTGCCCGCCAAAGAAACACTCGTGGAATCGGATATCTTTGGGTTGCATTTTGAGCAAAAAGGACATGGCCTGTCTTTTGACGAAAAGGCAGGCGCTGGGAGCCCAGATGTTAAGCTTGCCAACCGGATCGTAACTGGCCAGTGCCCCGTAAGGTTCCATCTGCCCATGGCTTAGTCTTTCGAAACTAAACCTATCCTCATAAATAAAGTCGGACTCCTGAAAACCTTTTTCTATATCCCCGGAATCATTAAAAGCCCGGGCGCTGATGTTTCTATCCGTATGATCGTGAATTTGGGGAGCGCCCTCTTTTAAGGCTTCAAAGGGATCGAGTACTGCCGGCAGCGGCTCATAGTCTACTTTGATTAGGCTGAGCGCTTCTTCCGCTGTATCTTCATCAATGGCAGCTACCGCCGCCACGGCATCACCCACGTAGCGCACCTTGTCAATGGCCAAAAGATATTCGTCCCGGAGGCTGTTGCGCACCCCGTACGGCAAACCCGGGGTATCTTTGCCGGTTATTACTACCTTTACCCCAGGCAGGGCTTCCGCCTTGCTGGTGTCAATGCTAATAATCTTAGCGTGGGGATAGGGGCTCCTTAGTATTCTGCCAAACAACATGCGCGGCAACATCACGTCTGCAAAAAATTTTGATGATCCTATTGCTTTTCCCAGGGAATCTGTTCTGGGGATCCTTTTACCGATAACCATGCGCTCTTCTGTCAACTGTTTTTACCTCCTTTCTTGGGTACAGACAGGATTGCTTCCACTATTTTGGCATAGCCGGTGCAGCGGCAAAGATTGCCGGAGATTCCTTCCTTTACTTCCGCCTCAGAAGGTTGCGGGTTCTTGTTTAACAGCGCCCTGGCGGCCATGATCATACCCGGGCTGCAAAAACCGCATTGGATAGCTCCATGATCGATGAAGGCTTGTTGAACGGGATCAAGTTGGCCATCATGGGCAAGCCCCTCAATGGTAACGATGTTTTTGCCCTGGGCTTCGACGGCAAGAATTAAGCATGAGTTAACTGCTTTGCCGTCCAGCAGTACCGTACAGGCACCGCAATCGCCCTTGCCGCATGCTTCTTTTGTCCCAATAAGATAGAGGGTATCCCGAAGTACTTCCAACAGAGTTCTCCAAGGCTCTGCCGCTACTTGATAATCCTCACCGTTTACATTTAGTTCAATTAATTTTTTCAAAGCAGGATCACTCCTTTTTTCATACGCCTGTGATTTAATGAATTTTTAGTTCTGATAGGGCTGCGCTGATTGCCTCTTCCACCAAAACTCCAGTCATTTTCCGGCGATAGTCCGCCCGGGAACGAGGGTTAACTTCCATGCTTACCGATATGGCCGTCTCCCTAATCAGATTCTCGTCGATTTTTTTACCCCGCAATATTTCCTCAGATTTGATGGCGCGCATTGGTGTTGGTGCAACTGAGCATAGGCCCAGCCTGATATCATTACAAATGCCTTCCTTGGTATCCAATACCAGCAATGCCGCTACTCCGACAAGGGTTTCGTCCACTTTTGTTTTTTTGGTGACCCATTTGTAGCAACCGGCACTTTCAGGCGGCAGGGAGGGGATGGATATCTCGGTCAGTAGTTCGTTTTCC
This sequence comes from uncultured Dethiobacter sp., assembly GCA_964487385.1. Taxonomy (GTDB): domain Bacteria; phylum Bacillota; class Dethiobacteria; order DTU022; family UBA8154; genus DUNV01. Next base: position 7,632 of record CAZAQM010000050.1, on the reverse strand, counting down.
TTGATGATAGAGGTAAAGGGCCCTTGGAAAAAATCGGTAATCGGAACTACTCTCTCTCCGCCGGAGCTGGTTAGTTTGAGGGTCGCATCCAGGGAAATCAAGCTAGGGATTGTATCGGCTGAGGGTGAGGCGTTACAAATGTTGCCGCCTATGGTTGCAATATTTCTGACCTGCGGTGTGCCAAGTTTTTGGGCAGCGGCGCTTAACGCGCCAAAGTTCTGTTTAATCGCCGGGGAATCTACGATGTCCTGCATGGTTACCAATGCGCCGAGCGTTAGCCCTTTGGATTCGTCAAATTTAATTTCATGCAACTGGGCAATTTTACTGAGTCCGATCAAATACATGGGAGCCGATTTCCTATTTTTCATGCCCGGAATAACATCGGTCCCCCCTGCTGTTACCTTGGCATCTGCTCCATACTTGCTTAACAGGGTGCAAGCCTCCGCAACAGTAGTTGGAGCAAAATATTCAAACTTTGGTAGACAACGGTACGTATTCAATCTCTTCACCTCCATGTTTTTTTGTAGTATTCAGGAAAATTTGATATGCAAATTCCAATGGGCCTTTCCCTATCCCCCAGGAGGGAACCCGATATGCATTAAGACCTTTTCGAAATCACCCCTTTTTTAAGTTTGGATCCCGCAATTTGAATCTTTGGATTTTACCGGTAGCGGATTTGGGAAGATCGGTGACAAACTGGATCCACCGTGGATATTTGAAACGTGCCATGCGATCCTTGACGAATTGTTTGAGCTCGTCGGCAAGTTCATCGGATTTATCGTAACCTTGGGCTAAAATCACGAAGGCCTTGGGTTTTGCCAGGCCTTCCGCATCTGCTGCTTCCGCCACGGCACATTCTGAAACGGCGGGATGCTGCAGGAGGACACCTTCCACCTCGGCCGGGGAAACCCAGAACCCGCCAGGTTTCATCATATCGTTGGCCCGCCCTACGAAATAATAATTGCCTTCTGCGTCGCGGCTCATCATATCGCCTGTTAGCAGCCACTCACCGAGGAAAGTTTTTCTGGTTTCCTCGAGCCTGTCCCAATAGTATGCGGCGGTGCTATTACCCTTGAGCATTAATGTTCCCGATTCTCCGATGGGAACTTCCTGCATATTGTCATCGACAAGCTTTACTTTATAGCCGGGTACAACTTTTCCTGTGCTGCCAAATTTTACTTCATCCGGCTTGTTAGAGATAAATATGTGCCCTCCCTCGGTTGAACCCAAGCCCTCGATTAGTTCTTTTCCAACTTTTTCTTTCCAGCCGTGGAAGGTTTTTTCAAGAAGGGCCTCCCCCGCGGAGAAGAAGACACGCACCGGGCTCCAATCGCATTTGTTCAGCCATTCCGTGTTCTCCAACAAAGCCGCATAAAAGGTGGGAACCCCCGAGAAAATGGTCGGTTTGTACTTGTTTATCATGTTGACAATGTTTTCGTGGGTGGGCCTGTCCGTATAAAGGACAGTGGAGGCGCCCGCCCAGAAAGCACAATATAAACCATTTCCCAAACCAAATCCATATGAAAGCTTGGAAATTGACATTGTGCAATCTTTTTCGGTCAAATCAAGGATCCCTTTTCCAAATAATTCCGCACAATACAGCATATTTTGGTGAAGGTGGACCACGCCTTTGGGTTTCCCGGTGGTGCCCGAAGTATACTGCCATAAAGCCGGTTCGCCGCTTGAGGTTTGGGCAGCTTGCAGAACATCCGACATGGTCATTATTGACTCCTCAAAGCCGGCAGTTGCCTCCCCGGCATCGGATACGACGATTATGTCATGAAGATGCTGCAAATTGGGCCTTATTTTTTCTATGGCCGGGTAGAGGGTTTCTGTAACAATTAGCACCCTGGCACGACAGTCATTAAGGATAAATTCATAGTCCTTGGGATCAAGCAAAATACTGATGGGCACCGCAACTGCACCAATTTTAATTGCCCCGAAAAATGATGCTACAAAATAATGGGAATCCTGTAAGATTAAGGCCACGCGCTCTTCTCTTCGCACTTCGAGACTCTTAAGATAATTGCCAAGCCTGTTAGCAAGGCTTTGCAATTGCGAGTAAGTAAACACCCGATTCTTGAAATATAAAGCTGCTTTTTCTCCGCGTCCATTTTCTACATTCCGATCCAAAAGCTGCTCCGCAAGATTGACCTGTCCGGAAAAGGAAATCTTGGTAATTACATCGGCTTTCAATCTGTTGACACCTCCATGTATATTTATTACACAAGTATCTGATTATTCGCTTTAATATTCATTGGCTGGCTAGCCAATTTCCAAATTTCTTGTTTTATTTTTCTATTGCCACCTCCTTCACAAAAAAACAACCACATGCCTTGAAAATCAAAAGATAGCAACTAATTAAATATTATATTAAACCTATAATTTGTCTATTTGAAATTCTGTTAAGTGAGAATAAACAATTACTTATGGTCTGGCATAAATGAAACAACATTTTATGTTTGCAAAGCCAATTACCATGGCAGCCAATACTCTAAAGTAAGACACGTCCACTCATTCTCCATGCATTATTTTAGTAAATATTTAGTATCTTCCCTGCAATAGGAGTCCAAAATGATTGCAGGATTGTCCAGGCTAGGGTAGTTATGCTTCCGGCATACATCATATTTTTAATGGAGTAGTAACCATAGGAATAGGTAATTGCCGGTACTGGATCCAGGGGAACAAGCATACAACAATTAGCAAATACCGCCACGGGTATAAGTAATAACTCAGGGCTGATATTCAGTTGAAAGGCCAACGCACAGATTGGGCCTGCTAAAATAGCGACGATAGCCGGACCAAGGGGAATAGGAAAGTGCAATAAAGCAATAATAATACCCAAAGTAAACAACAGCGGAACTAAATTGAGCTGCAGGAAAAAATCGAGGAAAAAGTTTAGTAACCACTGCCCCAAACCAGCTTCTATAGCTGCAGTTCCAATTGATAAAACACCGCCGATCATAATTACAGTATCCCACCCTACGCCCTCAGAAAATTGTTTCCAGCTAAATATTTCGATACCTGGCAGAAAAAAGAGGATAAGACCCGCTACAGCAACTATTGTCGTATTAAGAAAAGTAACCCATGTGCTCAATATCCATAGAACGATCATTAGTGCCGTAATGCAAAGGGCCATTACTTCCTTGTAACTAAGTTTGTTGGGGATTTCATCGTTATTTAAAAATGTATCAACGATGGATTGATCGATATAACCCGGTTTAAAAACCTTAACAAGAACAAACCAGGTTATGGGAAGCATTAAAATTGCCGCAGATACTCCATAAACCATCCAGTTCAGAAAACCAACCCGTACCCCCCCAAACCTTTCTAATAAATCCACGGTTAAAACGTTAATAGAAGTTCCTGCGGGAGTCATGGCGGCGCCGATCATTGCTCCGAAGGGTATGGCCAGCATTATCGCCTTGCCAAATTTTACACGCTCTTCTTTTTCCATTCTGTCCAACATGCCTACCGCTAGACCGGCAAACATAGCGACAACTGGGACACTGGACATTATTGATGATAACAAAACTGAAGCAATCATAAATGCAAGAATTATTTTTTTGGAATCGTTGCCGGAAAATCGTAATAAACTCCTAATTAAACGAAAGGCTAGATCTGTTTTCATCATAGCCAGGGATAAACCAAACGTGGCCATGACAAAAAAAACCGTCGGGTTGGCAAAGTTTGTAAAAGCAGTACCGGTGTCAGCTATGTTCAAAATAGGCTGCAAGATAATTACAAGAAGCCCTGTTACACCAAATGGCAGCACTTCCAATATCCATAGGATCAGGCCGGTGCAAAGAACCCCCAGGGTCCTTTGTCCTACCACCGTTAGTCCTAATATCGGGGGGAGTACTACGGATAATATAAGAACAGCTAGAGCCAGAAATAATCCAAAATATTTATTTTTCACTAGTGTCACCCCTATTCAAATTTGTAACGCCTTCCAATAATCCAGCGACCCCTTCTTAGTTCACCCCTTATAGTGCGGCAGCGCGTGATAATTCCGCCAATTAGAAAGCAATCCCCCCTTATTTAACAAATATTAAGTGAACGAATAATAATTAAACTGAAAAATATTGAATCGATTAACATATTTGCCTAGGCGGCCTCTTTAAAAGATTATGACTAGTTTAATTTTACGGTTCTTCAATGTTTTGTCTATTTCAATTTTTATTAAGTTAGCATAAGTAATTACTTATGACAAAATTCCACGAATAGATTTTACTCTTCTAACTGTTTACTCAAACTAGCAATCCCTGGCTTGGACTGGCTTGGATCTGAAAAGGAGCTACCCCTAAAGGCAGCTCCTCTAAGCACAGGGGAAAAAAGGCAGTTGCTACACCCTAACACTTTTATATTCCCTCTGAGATTATTTTACTTTATTTTTGAAAGTTTGCAGGTTTAAAAAAGAGTTTGTCGAATTATATTAAACAGAATATAAACATATTAAAAAAGGATGTGCGGTTCTTTTGTCGCTAGGATTGCAGAACCTTCAATATTTTATCAGCGTTGCGGATAATAAAAGCTTTGTAGAAACCTCTAAGAAAACATGGGTTTCCGCTCCTGCGGTCAGTTATCATATTAGCAAGCTAGAAAGTTATTTTGGAACAAAATTGTTTAATCGTAGCCTTGGAAACCGATCTATTCAGTTAACATCAGAGGGAAAAATTTTATATGATTTAGTAAAACCGTTTATTACCGAAATTGGTGCTTTACATGACTATTGGAAGAGTCAGGACAAAAGAAATCAGGAATCTTTAATAACCATTGGTGCCACGTTTATTCATGCAAATTATATTTTGCCTATACTTATTCCCATGTTACAGGAGGAATATGAAGAAACCGATATAACTATAAGTGTTTACACGGACAACAACAGTAAAAACATTATGGAAAATGTTTCCCAATCAAAAACAGATATTGGCATGATAATATTAAGTAGACCTGAGCAGATTCCTGGCAACGAGTTAAAGACGATTGCAGTTCGCAAAGAAAGACTTCGGATAGTCGTTGGGGCAGACTATCCGACCGCTAGCGGTAAAAGCCCTTTGGATAATTCGGCAGGTTTCTCCTTAATCATTCCTCCGCCCCATACCGATCCTGGTTATTCACTGCGATTACAACTGATTGAGAATAAGATTCAGGCAAGTTGCTTTATTGAAGTTGATAGCATCGAATTGGCAAAAAAAGTTGTTTTGGGAGGGATAAATGTAGGTGCGTTACTTCCTGAAATAGCCGTATTGAGAGATACGAAAACAAAAAAATTTATCTTTTTTGATGATAATATTAATCTTTTTATTAACTATGCCATAATAGTTAATCCCAAAAACATTAACTCCCCTAAAAAAAGAAAATTCCTTAATTCACTGGTCCATATGTACAACACCTGCAGCACCGAGCTGATAAAAATGGCCGAATAATACATATCTGAACCTGCAATCCCTCAATCCCAAACCTGGCACGTTGGCAAGAGAGGCCACACCCCGTTGAAGCACTTCTATCTGCGTTATGGTATAACTTCAACTACCAGGGTTTCACAATTACAATTATGTTTACTGATAAACGCAAAGGCCTTTGTAAGCCTGTTATTTTTTTAAAATTATTGGTCGGGGGGAGGGGGGGATAAAACCATGGGATCACACCGGGAAAAAACTGCGCCCGTGAATGCACAGCGTTATAGAATACTGGCGGCGATCATGCTGGGCGGGATTTTGGGACCCATCGATTCGAGCATCGTCAATGTTATTTTGCCGACCATCGCCGATTTTTTCGGCGTCCCCATTGCCACTGTGCAGTGGGTACCCCTCGTTTACCTGCTGACGATCAGCAGCCTGCTTTTATTTTATGGCCGTTTGGGGGATATCCTGGGGTATACGCGGATCTACCTCTGGGGCCTGGCAGGTTTTATCGCTGCCTCAGGTCTTTGCGGCCTCTCGCCGACCATCCACTGGCTGATAGCCTTCCGTGCCTTCCAGGGAATAGGGGCCGGCATGATGATGTCCGTGCCCTTTGCCATCCTTTCAACTGTTTTCCAACCCCAGGAAAGAGGGCGGGCCCTGGGAATCAATGCGATCAGCATCTCCGCCGGGCTGGCCCTGGGTCCCACCCTGGGGGGCTTGCTCGCCTCCCTGTGGTCCTGGCGTCTCGTCTTCCTGATCAACATTCCCATCGGCATAGCCGGGCTGCTGTGGGGCAGAAAAGTTATTCCGGATTTAAAAGGCCAGCCGGGACGCGTCGATACCGCCGGCGCCATTTCCTCCTTTATTTGCCTTTTTTCCTTCCTCTTCTTCATCAACCAATTGCAGAGAACCGGGCTGGGTTTCATTACCGCTGCCGCCCTGGCAGTTGCCATTGTTACAGGGATCTGCTTCATTAATATTGAGAGCCGTTCACCACAGCCCATGGTGAACTTATCGCTATTTAAAAACCACATTTTCACCTTGGGCAACATCAGTGCCCTGCTTAATTTTTCCTCCCAGTATATTTTAGTCTTTCTCACTCCATTTTACCTACAGCGTATCCTGGCTTATCCCCCGGAAAGGATTGGTTACCTCATGACTTGTTTCCCTTTGGCGGTAATGATCGTTGCCCCATTTAGCGGCACCCTCTCGGATCGTCTGGGCACAAGGGGGTTGGCCACGGCCGGGGCGGCCCTTTGTGCCGCGGCCCTGGTAGCTATGGCTTTTTTGCCCGTGGAGGCGACAGCGCTGGATGTGGGGTGGCGTCTGGCTCTTTTTGGTTTGGGGACGGGAATATTTCAATCCCCTAACAATAGCGCCGTTATGGGCAATGCGCCACGGCCGCATCTGGGGGTGGCCTCCGGTGTCCTGGCCACGGTGCGCAATACGGGTATGGCCATAGGCATTGCCATGGCCGGTTTAATTCTGTATTCACTGGTGCCGCCGGATATCATCGCTGAGGGGCATCTTGTTGGGTTAAAGGCAATTTTCTTTATGCACGGTCTCAAATATGCCTACCTGCTGGGAGCAGTATTTACTGCCCTGGCTTCCCTGTTTTCCTTCATGCAGACAGAACGCGGTGAGCATGCTTTATTACCTTAAAAAGGAGGTTGCCGCCAACTTTGCCACCTCTGTAAGTTAGATCATTATCTTATTATCCGGGCAGGATGTTACCATTATTCGGATGAATCATGATTTCTACCCTGCAAAGGGATACGGATCAAATTACAGAATATTATAAATATCACCCGGAAGGCTATAAAACTAAAAAAGCCCTGAAGCATTTTAGCCATTCTTTGCTAAATAAGCAGGAGAAACGCAAAATAAACAGAAATAAAGAAGCATGATTTCAGATTTCACTGCATTAGATATGCTCTGCAGCAGAAAACTTTGGTTTACTTTGATGTGAGATGAAAAATCTGCTTGATTGCATTTATAGAAAGAGGGAAAAAAAGGGGTGAACCCAATGACCGATCGCGAATTGTTAGAAGCCATACTTGGAAAAATTGCAGGCATGGAAACCAGCATGGCTACAAAAGAGGAGCTCGTTGAAATCAGAACCAACATGGCTACAAAAGATGAGCTCGCTGAAGTCAGAACCAACATGGCTACAAAAGACGAGCTCACTGAAATCAGAACCAACATGGCTACAAAAGATGAGCTC
>CAZAQM010000049.1:0-11367 GCA_964487385.1 uncultured Dethiobacter sp. | reverse complement strand
CTGGTGCTTTGCAGCACCATAAATTCCATAAATCCTCCGATATTGACTATTCCTGTAATATACAGATCGCCGATAGCGGGCAGTCTTTTTTGCACTGCGGCTCCCGGTTTCACGCTCCCGCTTCCAATTTCCACATGGCCTATATTTTGCTTTGTTCCCAAAGAGGCATCGATGGCCAGAATTATGGGAGAGTTGAAATTTAACTCGATCGATGCTATTTTTTGTTCAATATTGAGAGCATGCACCGGTTCGCATAATGTACCGATGACATTTTTGACGGCATATCTTTGCAGCATGCTTCCAACCAGCGGCCCCAGGGCATCCCCCGTGGATCTGTCGCTTCCGATGCAAAGAATAAGCAATTCTGATGTTTTATAGGGGAAATTACTCAGCAAAGTAGAAAGGGCATGGGTAAAAGCAAGCGAGGCGTTGCTTTCCTGGGGATCGATCATTGTTCTCGTCGCTTCTCCAGCGGGATCGGCTAGCTTGAACAGGTTCATTTTTACCTCCGATGAAAAATATCAATATCAATTTCCATTATGCCTGTTGTGAAAGAAAATTATGTATTTCCAGGCAGGAATTCTATGCGGGGATGAAGAATTCATACTAACGTTTAGAATTGTTTACCGTGGTGCATTATGGGCATGTTAGAAAAAAGGAGGAGTATTCAAATGCATCTAATGATTATGGGGCCTCCCGGAGCTGGCAAGGGAACCCAGGCGGAAAGATTGACAAAAGAATTTTCTCTCTTGCATGTTTCTACCGGAGATATATTTCGTGCTGCCATAAAAGAAGGAACCGAAATGGGGAAGAAAGCGAAGGAATATATGGACAAAGGTGCTCTTGTGCCGGATGAAATTGTTATCGGCGTGGTAGGGGACAGGCTGTCCAAGCCTGATTGTGCCGGGGGCGTTTTGCTGGATGGTTTTCCGCGCACGCTGGAACAGGCTGAGGCACTGGAAGAGGTATTAAAGGATCTGAACATGGTTTTTGATGCCGTTATTAATGTAGATGTCAATGAGGATGAACTGCTTAACCGCCTAACCGGCAGAAGGGTTTGCCGAAACTGTGGCACGACCTACCACATCAAGTTCAACCCACCAAAAGTAAGAACGATTTGTGATCACTGCGGGGGGGAACTCTATCAGCGCAGCGATGATACCATCGATACGGTTAAGGAAAGGCTCGTCGTCTATAAGAAGCAGACATTTCCCATGATCGATTTTTATCAGCGCAAGGGGATTTTTAAAAATTTTGATGGCGCCAGGGATATCGACGAGGTATTCTCAGATATAAAAGCCTACCTGGGGGAAAAAAAGGAAAAGTAGGGGAAGGCAACCTGGCCTAAATTGGTAATATGACTCAAAACCATTCTACCCGGGCGGAGTTGTTCTCCGCCTTATTCTTATCATTTTTTTCAGTTCCCGGCGTTCTTGCCTGCGGGTTGGGGAGATGTTATGATGTATAAACTGGGGCAGACCGTTAAATTGAAAAAGAAACACCCTTGTGGAGAAGATCGCTGGGTTATTATCCGCGTCGGCATGGATTTCCGCATCAAATGCCTGAAATGCGGAAGAAGCGTCCTTTTGCCCAGGACCAAATTTGAACGCATGGTTAAAGAAGTTTTAAAAGACCAAAAGGACCCTTAAAATAGAATGATTTGATTGCAACCATGATCCCAGTGCTGAAATTATGCTGTTGTGCAAAAGGCCGCTTCGTTGAAATGATAGCCCTGAAAACTGCTGGTAGCTGCACTACCGCTGTGCAGCGGGGTTTATGCAGTAGGATCAATTATACGATAATTGAGGTAATTGCCATGGGTTTTAAATGCGGCATCGTTGGTTTGCCTAATGTCGGAAAATCGACCCTTTTTACAGCCCTTTCCAATTTTCCGGTGGAAAGAGCCAATTTCCCCTTCTGTACCATTGAACCCAATAAAGGCATTATTCCCCTGGACGATGACCGCCTCCTGCAGGTGGGGGGGATCGTTGCCGCGGAGAAAATTACTCCGGCTACGTTGACAATGGTCGATATTGCAGGCTTAATTAAGGGCGCCAGCAAGGGGGAAGGCCTGGGCAATCGTTTTTTGGCCAATATCAGGGAGATGGATCTTCTCCTTCACGTCGTCAGGGGATTTCATTCACCGGATATTCCCCATCTGACGGGCGAGCCCTCCCCGCGAAGGGATATAGAGATCGTGGAGCTGGAGCTTATTCTGGCGGATCTGGCCGTAGTGGAGAAACGTTTGGAGAAAACAGTTAAGTCGCTCCGGGGCGGTACTAAGGAACTGCTGCAGGAAAAGACTTTGCTGGAGCAATTGGTCCGGCATCTCAACAGCGGTAAGCCGGCAAGGAGTCTCCCGGCAGGCAGCGATGAGCTGGAGCAAATTAAAAGCTGGCAGCTTCTGACGGAAAAACCGGTTATTTTTATTGTTAACATTGGCGAGGAGAGCCTGGGCAGCAGTGATTACCAAGCGGTAATGCAGGAAGCCCAGGAGGCCGCTGCCGAAAGAGGAGCGCCTTTTCTCAGCATTTGTGCCTCCCTGGAGGTGGAAATGCTCTCCTTGGAAAAAGATGAAAAGGAACTTTTTTTGCAGGAGTACGGGATTAAAGAAAGCGGTCTTTTGCAGGTGACCCGTCTGGGTTATTCCTGCCTCGATCTGCTCACTTTCTTTACGATCAAAGGAAAGGAAACCCGTGCCTGGCCTGTCAAAAAAGGGGCCACTGCCAGGGAGGGCGCCGGAAAAATACACAGCGATATGGAAAGGGGCTTTATCGCTGCGGAGGTCATTCAGTGGCAGGAGCTGGTAGAGGCAGGTTCCCTTGCTGTTGCCAGGGAAAGAGGCATTTTGCGGCTGGAGGGCAGGGATTATCCGATTCAGGATGGCGATGTCATCTCTTTCCGCTTTAACGTTTAGGTTGAAGAAAACTGTAATGAAGGGAAAGCGTGATGGCAAACAGCGTTAAAATTGTTTTCCTGATTTTGCTTCTGCTTGGTCTGATCTGGTTTGTTGCCAAGATTTCCTGGGTGATCCAGCTGATCATTATCAGCCTCTTGATCGTTTATGTTCTTTACCCCATTACAGAATATTTAAAGGAAAAAAGGAAGATATCTCATTTTTTGGCGGTAGTTGTTACCTTTTTCTGTTTTCTGGTCATTATCTTTGTCCTGATCGTCCTCGTTTTCCCCGTCGTGCAAAGGGAGATCCAGGAAATAGCCCTCGATTTGCCGAAATATATTTTTCTGCTGCAGCGCTATGTGGAAGAAGCCGCCGAATATTTGATGGCCTTTGATCTAGGCCCGGAGATCGTTGGTTTCCTGCGCAGTTTTGTTACTGGTCTGCAGCCTGCCCTCAAGGAACTGGCTTTTTTCAGCGTATCGGTTATCTCCGGCTTTGTCGATATCTTTTTGATCATGTTCATGGTTTTTTATCTGCTCTATGATTTTAAAAATATACGCGGCAAATTAATTAAAATATTACCGGCTGGATATAAGGCTTACGGTGAAAAATTTACCGCTATTATCGATCGCAATATTGGCAGCTATATCCGCGGAAATGTCGTCCGTTGCACCATCGTCGGCTTCTTAACGGGCATTATTCTCTATATAGCGGGAATGCCCTATTCCCTGCTCCTGGGCATTACTGCCGGTGTGCTAAATATAATTCTTTATATCGGTCCCTATGTTGCAGCCGTTCCGGCCCTTCTGCTCAGTCTTACCCCGCAAAATCCTTCGTTTCTGGTCGTCACCGTCATTTATGTCTCAGTGCAGGCTATCGATGGTGTCATCCTCACGCCCATGCTGCTGGGGCGGGCTGTCAAGCTCAAACCCATTACCGTGATCGTTTCATTGCTAATCGGTCAGCAGCTGGCCGGGATTTTGGGCATGATCATGGCGGTGCCCGCGGCAGGGATAATCAGGAGCCTCATGGAATTTTTTGAACAGGAAAAAATAAAGCCGGAGTAGTCTGCCGTCAGCTTTTGTTGCAGCTTTCATAGCGGTGCCCATGATGGGGGTTTTAACAGCGGCGGCATCTGTTGTTGCCTCCAAATATATTTTTCGTCTTGCTTGCAGGGCCGGATCGGTTATGATATGATTATGGCCATAATATCCATGGTTGCTTCTACTGTATAAATTTCCGTTACATCCTTATTATTGACCCTGCTTCCCCGGCCGGGGGAGGCCAATAGTCCGAAGGGAGGTGAATGTATATGCCCATGTACGAAATAATGTATCTTATTCAACCGGATCTGGAGGGCGATCTTCTCGAAGAGGCGATGAACAAGGTTCAGGATCTCCTGGAGAAAGAAGGCGCCCGTATCGCCAATATCAAAAAGATGGGAAAACGCAGACTGGCTTATGAAATCAATGATTTTAAAGAGGGCTTTTATGTTTTGCTCAATGTAGAGGCGCAAAGCACCGTCGTCCCGGTTTTGGAACACTTCTTTAAGGTTACGGAAGGTTACCTGCGCTTTATTGTCATTCGTCTGGAACAGGAAAAAAGCAAAGATAAAGATAACAAAGAGGAAGCCGTCGAGGAAAACGTTGAAGGAGCATAAAAAGATTGCAGCTTTTTTTCTTTGGAGCTGTGGTGGGCCGGGCGGTATAAAATCGATCATGGGGTGATGAAATGTTAAACAGGATCATATTGATCGGACGGCTGGCACAAGATCCGGAACTGCGTTATACACCGGCGGAGGGAGTGGCTGTAACCACCTTTAGCATTGCGGTGGAACGAACTTTTACCAACCAGAAAGGCGAAAGGGAAGTGGACTTTATCCGCATCGTCGCCTGGAGGAAGCTGGCAGAAACTTGTGCAAACTATTTATCCAAGGGCAGGATGGTTGCCGTGGAAGGACGTTTGCAGCAGCGCTCCTACGAGGATAGGGATGGAATCAAACGGACGATCGCCGAAGTGGTTGCTTCCGGCGTTACTTTCCTTGATGGACGTAAGGATAGCGGCGATAGCAGCAGGGATAGGTCAACGCCTCCCCTGAGCGGGGAAGGCTTTGCCGTGCAAGATGACGATGTTCCCTTTTAATTATAACGACGAATAAGGAGGCAAAAGCTGCTTTTTATCTTTTTCTGAAGGGCAGCGTTAAAAAATGAAAAGGGAGAAAAAAAAAGGTAAAAAAAGAGTTTGTTCTTTTTGTGTCGATAAAGTCGATTATATCGATTATAAATTTGCAGATAAACTGCGCCGTTTTATTACGGATCGGGGCAAAATTTTGCCCCGGCGCATTTCGGGGAATTGCGCCAAACATCAGCGGCAATTGACGACAGCCATTAAACGGGCCAGGCAGATGGCACTTTTGCCATATACCTCGGAATAAAGTGAAGCGGTAGCTCGTCAAGGGTTACCGCTTTTGTATGCGGAAAATGCCTATTGCTGAGAATTTACACAAAATCTAGCTTCCTTCAAAGGGAAGGAAGTTGGCGATGGGAAGGCGAATTAGTTTATCCTGTGGAAAGGGGTTGACGAAGATGAAAGTGATTTTAATCGAGGATTTTTCCGGCCTGGGGCAAAAAGGGGATTTTAAGGAAGTTGCAGCAGGATACGCCCGCAATTTTCTTATCCCCAAAGGGATAGCCGTGGAAGCAACCCCGGGCCAACTAAGAGCATTTAACGCCAACAAGGACGTCCTGGCCCGCAAGAGCGCTAAGGAGGAAAAGGCGGCAAGGGAAATTGCCGAAAGGCTCAGCGGAAAATCCTTTACGATAAAAGTGCGGGCCGGCGAGACGGGGCGTCTCTTTGGCTCCGTTACTTCGGGAGATTTATCCGAGGCAATGGCAAAAGCCGGCCAGAAGGTGGATAAGAAAAAAATCGAACTCATCGAGCCAATTAAAGAGCTGGGCAGTTTCGAAGTCCAGGTAAGACTGCATGCGGAAGTCCGTGTTCCGATACAAGTAATCGTCGAAGCCGAGGAGTAAAATGCAAAATAGCAAAACAAATGTACTGCAGGAATTTCCGGGAAAAGAAAGAGACAGGCTCAAGCAACGCGTTAAAAGTTTTTACGATATGCTCACCAGGATTTATGGTGCGGATAAATTGATTCTCAAGGCCATCAAACTCGATGCTTTAACCCTGATGCGCTCCAAGCAGCTGGGCAAAAGGGTTTTAGGCCTGCAGAAAATTCTTTTGGAGGATCCCACTCTGGAAACGATCCCCTCCCTGTTGGAACTCCCTGCCATCCTGGAACAACTCGAGGAGCAGGCTGCGGAGTACCTGGCCCACCGCACATTGGAGGAATCCCTGGAACAAAAGATTAGCAGGAAGCTGCAGGAGAGGCACGAGGAATATATCCACGAGGTCAAAAAACAGCTTTTGAAAGAGGAGGGCGGGCCGGAAAATCCACAAACGCTGAAGAAATATGCCTGGGTGGAGAAAATACATTCACTTTCGCTATCAGGCTCGGCCATGGACTTTTTGCGGCCCTCCTCCCTCAAGGAAATTATCGGCCAGGAAAAAGGGATCAGGGCGCTGATGTCCAAGCTGGCCTCCCCATTTCCCCAACATCTGATCATCTATGGGCCTCCGGGTATTGGAAAAACTGCGGCGGCAAGGCTAGCCCTGGAAGCGGCCAAAAGCATGCCCCATACTCCTTTTTGCCGTGAAGCGCCTTTTGTGGAGGTCGATGCCACGACGCTTCGCTGGGACCCCAGGGAGACGACGAACCCCTTGCTCGGTTCGGTCCATGATCCCATTTATCAGGGAGCCAAACGGGATCTGAGCGAGGGGGGCATTCCCGAACCAAAACCCGGCCTTGTCACCGAAGCGCATACGGGGGTGCTTTTTATCGATGAAATTGGGGAAATGGATCCCTATCTGCAGAGCAAACTTCTGAAAGTTCTCGAGGATAAAAAGGTGTTTTTTGATTCTGCCTATTACGATCCATCGGATCCGCAGATACCCAAATATATACGCAAACTGTTTGCGGAAGGCGCCCCGGCGGATTTTATTCTCATCGGAGCGACGACCAGATCCCCCGAGGATCTTTCTCCTGCCCTCTGTTCCCGTTGCAGCGCCGTCTATTTTGAGCCGCTTTCGCCGGAAGATATTATGGAGATCGTTAAAAATGCTGCCGGGAGGCTGGGTGTGGAGATCTCCCCCGAGGCGGCGCAGTTGATTTCCCGCAATACCAGCGAGGGAAGAAAAGGCGTGAACCTGTTGGCGGATGCCTATGGACTGGCCATGTACTCCCGCTATCTGGCCCGGCCTGAGACTGGGGGAGAAAGTGAGGAAAAGATCCTCATCTCTACAGAACTGGCCAAAGAGGTTATCCAGAGCAACCGCCTGGTTCCGGCCAATTTACCCGAAACAGCAGTTCCGCAGGTGGGCAAGATCCATGGGTTGGCTGCAGCGGGCTACCTGGGCAGCGTTTTGGAGATCGAGGCGGTTTCCTTCCCCAGCGCTGAGGCCGGAAAAGGGAAGATACGTTTCAACGAGGCGGCAGGTTCCATGGCCCGGGATTCTGTCTATAATGCCGCCTCTGTTTTGCGCAGGCTGACCGGGATGGATATCGGCGCCTTTGACCTGCATTTTAACGTGGTGGGGGGGGGCAATATAGATGGTCCTTCTGCCGGTGCGGCTCTTTTTCTTGCCCTCTACAGCGCCCTGATGCAAATCCCCCTGCGGCAGGATATCGCCGTTAGCGGCGAGCTTTCCCTGCAGGGAAAGGTGAGGCCGGTGGGGGGATTATTTGAGAAACTTTACGGTGCACGGGTGGCCGGCATTAAAAGCGTTTGCCTCCCCGGCGAAAATTTTTGCGAGCTGCCTTCTTCCTTTCAGGATATGGAAATTATTTATGTGGATCATATCGAGGAGCTATTGCCCAAGATACTGGTAAAGGAGTGCCCCAGGTGAACGTCGAAGTGTCTCAAAAATTGCCTCCGCAAAATTTGGAGGCAGAGCAATCCGTTCTGGGTTCCATGCTCATAGACAAGGATGCCCTTTTGGAGGTAGCAGAGATACTCACAGCTGAAGACTTCTATCGGGAAGTTCATCAGGAAATCTTCCAATCCATCGTGCATCTGGCGGATAGAAATGAACCAGTCGATCTGGTGACGATCTGTGCGGAACTGGAAAATAAAAATTTGTTGGAAAAAGTCGGGGGGGCAGCCTACCTGGCAACATTGGCCAATATAACCCCTACGGCCGCCCACGCTGTTTATTATGGGCGAATCGTGCGGGAAAAGGCCATTTTGCGCCGCCTGATACGCACAGCAACGGAAATAGTGGGCAGGAGCTATGATTATATAGAAGACGTGGCGGAATTCCTCGACGGGGCGGAACAGGCCATCTTTGAGGTTGCCGGGAGCAAGGACAGCAGCAGCTTTGTTCCCCTGAAGGAAGCACTGGAGGAAACATTTGAAAAGCTTGATCAGCTGAAGCAAAAAAAAGGCGGCGTGACCGGCTTATCCACCGGTTTTGTTGAACTTGACAACCTGACATCTGGATTCCAGGATTCCGATTTCATCATCGTTGCCGCACGTCCCAGCATGGGCAAGACGACGCTGGCGCTGAACATTGCCCAGGAGATTACCGTTAACAAGAAAAAACCTGCAGCCTTTTTCAGTTTGGAGATGTCCCGGGAACAGCTGGCCCAGAGGATGCTCTGTTCCTATGGGGAGATCGATGCCCAGCGCTTGCGCAGGGGTTTTCTTTCCCAAGATGAATGGCCAAAGATTGCCAAAGCAGTGGGGCCCCTTTCCGAGGCGCCTCTTTATATCGATGATGCGGCGGCCATTTCCGTCATGGAGATGCGAGCCAAAGCCCGCCGCTTAAAAATGGAAAAAGGCCTCTCCGCAGTTTTTGTCGATTACCTGCAGCTGATGAAGGGCCAGGAGCGGGCGGAGAACCGTCAGCAGGAAATATCTGCCATCTCCCGTTCGCTGAAAGCTTTGGCCAAAGAGCTCAATTGCCCCGTCGTAGCTCTTTCCCAGCTAAGCCGTGCAGTCGAGCAGAGGGTGGACAAGCGCCCCATCCTTAGCGATCTGCTGGAATCGGGGGGCATTGAAGCCAATGCTGATCTGGTTCTCTTCATCTACCGGGATGATTATTATCATCCGGAAACGGATCGAAAACATATTACAGAAATTATTCTTTCCAAGCAGCGCAATGGGCCCACCGGTAAATTTGAACTATATTTTATGGATCATTTTAACAAATTTTTAAATTTATCGAACAGGGAAGAAGGATGAAAACAGCAGATAAGCGGGGCTGGCAATAATAAAAAATGTGGGAGCATTCTCCCTTTTAGATGCATATTCTAGAAATATGCATTTTTATTAAAATATTTAATAATTTTTTTTTAATGTTGGCAGGAATTTCCCTCCCGGGGACGAATTAGTAATTTTATTGTTAATTATACTTAACAAATTTAATATTCGTCCTTTACTTTTTGTTAGCAGGGGCTGATAGTAAGGAGGGTTAGCATGAAACTGCCGGAAATGAAAGTATTATTAAGTTTTGCCAATAAATGTCTTGGTTGGCGTAAGGCAGCTATATTTTTCCTGTTTTGCGGTGCCATCCTTTGGGGAGGCATGTATATTTTTCTGTTGCAAAAGGGCGATCTTTATATGGTGGAGATGAACGGCCTGAAAATAGGCCTGCTGGCCGACGAGGATGCTTTGGAAGAGATCCTCGGCAGGCTGGAAAGGGAGGCTGCCGAATATTATGGACGGCCGGTCCAGGCCGAGGAAAATGTGACGGCACGAAAGGTTTTTCTTCCTTTGGAAGAGGAGCAGCCGGAAAAGGTTTACGCGCAGCTTCACAATATGCTCAGTTATAAAGTTGCGGCAAAAATGGTCATCGTCAATGAGAAAGATGTTTTGCCCCTCAAATCGGAGAA
This sequence comes from uncultured Dethiobacter sp., assembly GCA_964487385.1. Lineage (GTDB taxonomy): Bacteria > Bacillota > Dethiobacteria > DTU022 > UBA8154 > DUNV01. The sequence continues at coordinate 1,516 of CAZAQM010000049.1, read as the reverse complement.
AGATGTGGATCTGCTTTACGAGATGGTCGCCAGCGCTTTTATACCCCAGAAAGAAAATGTTTTGCTGGAAAATATTGAAACAGCGGAGAAAATTACCACCCGCGAATATTACTGCAATCCTGAGGAGATTTCCAGTCCCGAGACTTTAGCGGCAGTTTTGCTCAGGGGTACCGACCGAAAGGAAACCTATCTCGTTTCCCGGGGGGATTCGCTCTGGAAAATTGCCCGGGATTACAGTCTTTCCGTCGATAAGTTAAAAGAGGCCAATCCCCAACTCCAGGGTGAGAAGTTGCAGATTGGCGATGAAATTAATCTCATTGTTCCGGAGCCGCTGGTCAATGTCATCACCGTTGAGCGGCTGATAGCTGAAGAGAAAATACCTTTTGAAACGAGGTATACTTCCGATAGCTCCCTTTGGAAAATGCAGAGCAAGGTTGTCGAGGAAGGAAAATTTGGAATAAAAGAGATAGAATACCAAATTACCAGGGAGAACGGGAAAGAGACCTCCCGGGATATTGTCAGGCAAAGGATTGTTGCCGATCCCGAACCACAGCTTGTGGCCAGGGGGACTGCGGAAATTCCTTCCAAAGGCACCGGGAGCTTTCTTTGGCCTGTAGAGGGAGGCGGGCGGATTACCTCTGGTTACGGGTGGCGCAGCGGCGGATTCCATGCCGGTGTGGATATCGGCGCCAGCAAAAAAACAGCGGTGCTGGCCGCTGACAGCGGTGTCGTGGTTTTCGAAGGCTGGGACGGGGGCTATGGCAATTCGATCGTCATTTTTCATGGACATTACTATACGCGTTATGCCCATAACTGCCAAAACAAAGTTTCTGCCGGCCAGGCGGTAAATAAGGGACAGGTAATCGGCTATGTGGGGAGCACGGGCAGGGCGACCGGCTGTCACCTGCATTTTGAGGTGCGAACGGGCGGAATTTACGGCAGCACGCTAAATCCCCTCAGCTTTTTTAGTCCATAAACATCTGCTTCCTTTGCATAAAAGGATTTTCTACAGCAGAATCAAATATAATATCGGCGGAAAATAATTATATTGTAATATTCCTGTAACAATGAGGGGGCAAAATAGAGATATGAGTTGACCCCCTCTTAAATATATATCTTTTGCACGTGACCGTTTCATCGGTCACGTTTTTTTCTGCATTTTAGAGCTAAGGGTGAAGAAGGAATTTTTACGTTGCAAACGAAATAGTTATGTAAAGCAAATCAAATAAGGAGCCGGTTCCCGATGAAAGATAAAATACTCGTCGTCGATGATGAAAAACCAATTGCCGAGATCATTAAATATAATCTTGAAGAAGAAGGCTTTGAAGTTCTTGTTGCCTACGATGGAGCTGAGGCATTGCGGCAGGCCTTCGATGAGAAACCGGACCTCATCCTCCTGGATATTATGCTGCCGAGAATTGACGGGTTTAGCGTCTGTGAACAAGTACGCCAAAAAATGGATGTGCCCATCATCATGCTCACGGCCAGGGAATCGGAGATGGACAAAGTAAGGGGC
>CAZAQM010000048.1:0-11502 GCA_964487385.1 uncultured Dethiobacter sp. | reverse complement strand
GAGCTGATTATTTTGCCCTCATAGTTTTAAATCGCCGCTTGCTAAGCCCTTATATAGTCATTCGCCTTTTCCAGCCAATTTGCCGAAAGATCGTCGAGGAACCCGGCGACATCCCCGCCGAGGATCTGTTCGGCCCCATTATGGGTGGGATGGGCCCGGCTTTCCCGCACGATCTCCCGCAGCGCCGCGGGTGTATCGATAATGGGGCAGGGCGCAAGATGGTTCTTATTAAAGGGCTGTCTTTTCTGATATGCTTTAAAAAGCGGGTTCTGCAAAACTTCTTTGAGGCTTTTGCCGCGGATATTATCGGCGGCAAAGTGTACAAAGGCACAAGGCTCCACTTCACCGGCAGCATTGATATGAAAATAATACCTGCCCCCGGCTATGCAGCCCTTCGTATGTGCTCCATCGTTCCAAAAGTCAGCGATGAGAACCGGCTTGTTGTTGCGCAGTTCTTTGACCCTGTCGACCATCCACAGGCGCTGTTCGGGAGTCAGCATCAGATCAACATTGGGATGGCGTCCAATAGGGATATAATGGAAAGACCAGATATATGTAACTCCTTTTTCCACCAGGAAATCAACAAAATCGTCGCTGAAAAGCTCCTGAATATTATTACGCATGGAGGTAACCGAGGCCCCGATAAAAACACCTCTTTCCCGGAGAAGGTCCATGGCACGCATAATCTTGTCAAAAGTGCCGGCCCCCCTGCGGGCATCCGTTTGCTCCCTCCACCCTTCCAGGCTGAAGGCCGGGGAAAGATTGCCGAGATCGGCCAGGCGATCGGCAACCTTCTCATCGATCAGCGTTCCGTTGGTGTAAACCATAAAAGCGGAATCCGGATGCTTTGCCACCACATCTAAAAGATGGGGATAACAAAACGGTTCGCCCCCCGATAAAACAATCCAGTAGATACCCAGTTGCCTTGCTTCATCAATAATCCGGCTGAAAAGCTCCGGTTCGAGGTGATCGGCTTTGCTATACTCACCTGCCCAGCATCCCTCACAGTGTAGGTTACATGCTGCAGTTGGATCGATTAAAAGCAGGGAAGGAATTGAAACCCCAAGTTCGGCGGCAAGTTTCTCCCTCTTGGGCCTGCCCAGGAGAATCCCATCGACGAGCCAGGTATCAAATAATTTGTAAAAAGCTTTGGGATTTTTGCAAAGTCTGCGGGTTTGTTCCATGATGAGCGAATTGTCACGAAAATGATCTTTTAGCTTCTTAATTGATTCTTTGTGATCGGGGAGCACTGCCACTCTTTCCAAAAAGTCCATCAACACAGCCAAATTCTTTTGTGGATCCTTGCCTATGTATTTGATTGCCTTGTCGAGAGCAAATTCAGCAGCCAGCTTTTTAACGGAATCAAAAGGCATATTCTCACCTCCTTAAAATTATTTGCCTTTATGGTCAATAACTTTGCAAGAGGTAATCCTTTCGATTATTATAGCACAATATTCCAACTTTTACAAATAAGCCGCAAGGCCTGTCGCTCATTTATTAACTATTTGGAATTATAGGGAGCGGCTGCACTTAAATTACCGCGTAAAAACTTAATATACTTTAAGTTATCTTACATATTCCCCCTTTTAAGCCCGGCTAAGCAAATAACCCCCGCAAGGCCGCGGCCCTGTCTCAGGCATCGCCCGGGAGGATCCGTTGGGGATGGGTATAAATATTCAGCCTTCTCCCCCGGGCAAAACCGACGAGGGTGATGCCCAGTTCCGCTGCCAGTTCCACGCTGAGCGTGGTTGGAGCCGAACGGGAGATAATTATGGGAAACCCAATTTTGGCCCCCTTGATTACAATTTCAGAGGAGAGACGCCCGCTGGTGAGCAGTATCTTATTCTCCAGCGGGATTTTTTCCAGGATACAGTGGCCGACAATTTTATCGACGGCATTGTGGCGCCCGATATCCTCGCTGTAAAACAGCAGGCTTTCGCTATCTGCCAGGGCAGCGCTGTGAACGCCGCCGGTTGCCTTGAAAAGGTCGGAACTGTCCTGCATCTCCCTCATCAGCCTGAGGACCGCCTCACCGCTGAGGTTCAGGGAGGATAGAACCGGCTTGCTTTGCAGCGAATCCAGAACATTAAAGAAAAGTGTGCCCTTGCCGCAACCGGAGGTAATCGTTCTTTTCCCATAGAGCTTCTCCTCCAGATCGATGCTGCCCGTCGTCCGGATATGGACCAGCCCCTCTTCTTTTTCCAGCGTAATTTCGGCAAGATCATCGAGGGAGGAAAGCAGGCCTTCCGAGCGCAAAAAACCCACGGCCAGGCAGTCAAGCAGGATTGGTGAACAAAGGAGCGTTACAAATTCACGGCCGTTCAAAAATATGGTCAGGGGCATTTCCACGACGACCTGATCCACCTCTTCCGCCCCGTTCCCACTTTTGATACGGAAGATATCTATATCCTTCAAGCCCGTTCTTTCCAGGTTATTTCCCCCCAATCTATCAATTAATAGGAGCGGGCAAAATAGACGAACTGTCCTTCCTTCCCGCAGCAGAGGCAAGGTCCTTTGTCGTCGGGATCCCCATCGAAGGGAATGCAGCGGATCGTTGCTTTCGTTGCAGCCTTGATTTCCTCCTCGCACTCACCATCGCCGCACCAGTGTGCCAGCAGGAAGCCCTTGTTTTCTTCCAATGCCCTTTTAAAATCATCGTAATCCGTTGGGCGGTATGTCCTCTGCTGCCTGAACTTAAGGGCCTGCTGGAAAAGTGTTTCCTGTATCCCCTGCAGCAGAACCGGCACCTGGGCGGAAAGATCCTTATCCGTCAGGAAGGCTTTTTCGCCGGTATCCCTGCGGACTGCCGTAACACCCTGGTTTTCCAGATCCCGGGGTCCTATTTCCAGGCGCAGGGGAACGCCTTTCATTTCCCATTGATTAAATTTCCATCCCGGTGAATACCCTTCCCGATCATCCAGTTCGACGCGTATATCGAGGGAGCGCAGCTCCCCGGCAATTTCCCCGGCCCGTTGAAGAACCTCACCTTTTTTCTTTTTGCTGATGATGGGCACGATCACCACTTGGACAGGTGCGATACGGGGCGGCAGCTTCAGCCCCCGATCATCCCCGTGAACCATGATCAAGGCGCCAATCAACCTCGTGGAAACACCCCAGGATGTGGTCCAGGCATATTTGAGTTCATCATCCCTGTCCTGGAACTTGATCTCGAACACCTTGGAAAAGTGCTGCCCCAGGTTATGGGAGGTTCCGGCCTGCAGCGCCTTGCCATCGGCCATCAGGGCTTCGATAGTGTAAGTGTGCAGAGCGCCGGCAAATTTCTCTTTTTCCGTCTTCCGGCCGGGGATGACGGGGATGGCCAGCTCGTTTTCCAGCAGGTCCTGGTAAACGCCCAGCATTTTTAAGGTTTCCTCCTGGGCCTCCTCCTCGGTGCTATGCACCGTATGACCCTCCTGCCAGAGAAATTCCGAGGTCCTGAGGAAAGGACGGGTGTTTTTCTCCCACCTGACCACATTGCACCACTGGTTGATGAGCAGGGGCAGATCCCTCCAGGATTGAATCCAGCGGGCATACATCTCGCAGATAATCGCCTCCGAGGTGGGCCGCACCACCAATCTTTCGGCCAGTTCCTCGTTCCCCCCCCGGGTCACCAGGGCGACTTCCGGAGCAAAACCCTCCACATGCTCGGCTTCTTTTTGCAGGAGGGATTCGGGGATAAAGAGGGGAAAATAGGCATTTTTATGACCCGTGTCTTTGATCCTGCGGTCCAGGAGCCCCTGGATATTTTCCCAGATGGCATAGCCATAAGGGCGGATAGCCATGCATCCCTTGATGGGGGCATAATCCATCATTTCCGTTTTGAGGACGATATCGAGATACCACTGTGAAAAATCCTCGGCTTGGGAGGTTACTTCTTTGACAAAATCTTTTTCATTTATACCCACAAGCAATCAGCCTTTCCTATTGTTGTATGCAGTGGAATCATTAAATTATTCGGCATAAAAGCTTACGCCTATGGAGCCGGGGCCTGTCTGGCTGCTAACGATGGGCGAGAGCTCATGAAAATACAGCTCCGCACAGTTGAACTTCTGCCCGATTTCCTCAAATAAATCTTTTGCTTCAGTGGATTCATCGGCATGCAGAACAGCGGCATGAAGCGCCTTTCCCGGGGTAACCGCTTCCTCAATCCTGCGGATCAGGTAGCGCAGGCCTTCCCGGCGGGAGGTAACTTTGGCAATGGGGCGAATACTGCCATCGTTTTTATCGATGGAAATAATAGGTTTAATATTCAAAAGGGCACGGAAAAAAGCAGCTCCTTTGCCCAGGCGTCCGGAGCGGAGCAGATAGTGAACCGTTCCGGCAAACCCGAAAAAGCTGACCTGCGGCCTGAGATTCCACACCCTGTCCACCACCTCGGTGGTGGACAGCCCTTTTTCGGCTGCCCTGGCAGCTTCCATAACCATAAAGCCCTGGCTCATGGAGGCGGCATGGCTATCGATAATGACTACTGGAAAAGGGCGGACCAGATCCCTGGCCTCGCTGGCAGAATTGTGGGAATGGCAGATATTGCTGCTAAGCAGGATGCAGACAGCGCTCTCATACCCTTCATCTCTTAACGATTCAAATATTTCGGTAAATTCAAGAGGCGAAGGAGGGGATATCTCCGGGATGCCTTCCGAATCCTCCAGCAGAGCAAAAAACCCGCCCGGCCCCAGATCCACGCCATCCAAAAAGGTCTCCCCATCCAAGCTTATCTTCAAAGGAGCCACCTTGATCCCCTTTCCCCCGATCAACTCGGACGGCAGGTTTGCACCACTGTCCGTCACAATACCTACTTTGCCCATACCTCCCCCTCCTTGCTAAAAGTCCAAAATGAACCAAAGCTTCATGCAGCGGAACAAATTAATGCAGTGGAATCAAATGGCGCCCAACCAATACAAACCCTTTAATGTTACTCCCTAAACGGGGTAATGATCGAGACTGCATGGAATTCCTCTTTTAGTTGTTCGTGCAGCATCTTTTCCAGATCGTTAACAGTAATTTCTTCCAGAACGCTCAGCACATCAAAGAAATCGATATCCCGGAAACGATAGGCAAGATAATTGTTGGCAATGAACTCCAGGGAATTGAAACTGCGCAGAAAATCCCCCCGCATCATTCGTTTATGCCTGATAAAGCTTTCCTGCCCCAACCCTTCTTTTTTCGCCCGTTCAATCCCCTGCCAGATCTTTTCCACAAGCCCTACGGGATCTTTTGTCCTTCCGCCGAGAAGGGCATAACCGTAGGTTGTTTCCGCCGTATAACTTGTGGAAAAATGCTCATCCAAAAGGCCGCCCTCATAAAGCTGCGTATACAACTCCTCGCTGCGGCCAAAGATCATCTCCAGAAGCAGTTCCATGGCCAGCTCTCTGAAAAGCAGCGCCCTTCCTTCGAGGAATGCATATGTATCCTTAAAACCCATATTAAACATGGGCTGGGAAACGGAAAGCTGCTGAACAATTTTTTTCTGCCTGACCCCCTGCTCCTCAGTGGGATAGATACGCTGAATATCCCTTGTGGGGGAAGGCGACCGGCCGGCAATATTTTTGCTCACCTGTTCCAGTATTCTGTCCGGTTCGACATCGCCCGTGACAAAGATGGCCATATTGGCCGGATGATAAAAGGTGCGGTAACATTTATAAAGAGTTTTTTCCGTAATCCTGCCGATGCTTTCCGCTGTGCCGGCAATATCATTTCTAACAGGATGATCCCGGTAAAGAGCGCCCAAAAGATTGAAAAAGACACGCCATTCAGGGCTGTCCTCATACATCCTGATCTCCTGCTGGATAATCCCCTGTTCCTTGTCCACGCTCTCCTGGGTAAAAAAGGGGTTTTGCACGAAATTGAGGAGGAGCTCGAAGCTCTCCTCAAAAAAGTCCGTGCAGGAAAAAAGATAGGTGGTGCTGGTAAAACCGGTAAAGGCATTGGAGGAGGCGCCATACTCGGCAAATTTATCGAAGGCATTGCCCTCCTCGTCATCAAAAAGCTTATGCTCCAAAAAGTGGGCTACGCCATCCGGCAGCTCGACTACTTCTCCACCCTGGCCATTGCCGATACGAAAATTGTTATCGATAGAGCCGAAACGGGTGGAAAAAATGGCGTATTTTTTATGGTAACCCTTCCGGGGCAGGACATAAAGCGCCGGGCCCGGCTCCAGGGCAGCATGATAGACCTTCTCACCCAAAGTTGTATCAGTTTTTATCTCCCAACTCATGGAAATTATTCGCTCCCTTCATCGTCCGTGGAACGCAAAAAGTAAACGCTGTCCAGTACGACTTTTTGTGCTGCATCCACAACATCTTCCCGTTTGACCTTGCTGAATTTCTCGATGAGGCTAGCCACCTCTTCCTCGCTGTGGCCCACTATTCCATCGAGGTAAAAGCCCAGCAGGCTGGAAGGGCTATCCCCGATAATTTTAAACTGGTTGGTCAGGGCCCTCCTGGTGTTCTCCATCTCTTCATCGGTGATTTGCCCGGCTTTGATATTTTCCACCTGTTCCTCGATGATCTCCCTGGCCTGGGCATAGTTTTTCGTTTCAATACCCGAGCCAATCAGCTGTATGCCCTTATGTTTCTCCAGCCTGGAAAAGGCATAATAGGCTAGGCTGGCCTTTTCTCTGACATTCTGAAAAAGTTTGGAATGGGGGAAACCGCCTAAAACACCATTATAGAAAAGGAGGTCCGTATAGCCCTCATCCCGGTAAACTGTATTGGTGCGATATCCCAGGGTTAGCTTGCCCTGGTTGACGGGCAGCCTTTCCTCCCAAAAACGGATTTCCTGCGGCCTTTTTTCCACCTCGACATGGGGAAGAACGACTGCCTCATCCTTGCGCATAAAGGAAAACGTTTCCTCGATAAGCGGAAAAATTTCCCGGGGATCGATCCCCCCCACGACAAAAATATCCAGCGGATTTCCGCTGAGCAGATCCCGGTAGTATCCGTAAAGGCCCTCAGGGGTAATCCCGGCAAGATCTTCAACATTTCCGTATTTATAAACACCGAAGCGTTCATTTGCGCACATATTTTGTATGCAGCGCTCCAGGGCATAGTTTACTTTATCATTGACGAGCCCCTGGATCTCTTTGCCCAACTGCTCTTTTTCCTGCACGACATACTCTTTTTTGAAAACACCATTCTCTTTATAGGGTTCGGTGAGAACACTCCTCAGAATGGAAAGCCCCTGGCGCAGCAGGTCCTCGCCGGGCGCAAATTTATCGTGTATCACTTCCAAAGAGAAAGCGAGGATCTGTCTTTCGCCTATTTTGAGCACATCAAAACTCAGCTCCGCCCCATAGAGCTCCTCCAGACGAATTCTAATATCCCGGTATGTCGGATACTGTCTGGTACCCCTCTCCAGGACTGCCGGTAGGAGGGCTGTCTTGGCTGCCGTCTCTTTCCCCAGGGATTGCTGCAAAAAAACTGTGATTAAAACCGTTTTAAATTTTTCGGTCGGGATCAGGTGAAGATCGATATTAGTAGGTAATGTCTTGTTCTCCAGGGCTAACAAGGGTCATTATTCCTCGCTTTCCAATTGTTTTTCAATTTGATTACAATTGACTATATTTCCATCCTATCGGGCGGATTTCCTGCCAGATCGTCAATTTTGTTAAAATTCTTCTCCAAAGCCAAAATGAGCAGGGGCAATCCCCCATAGAGCATAATCGTTGCCGCCGCCACCACGCCGGAATCGTTGACCAGAAGCGCTGTCACGCTGGCGGCAATTATCCCCCCCATGGCCACCCGGAACCCGGGTTCCCCGGTATAGATGCTCCTGATAAACCCTGTGGGATAATAGTAAAGTACGGCGATAAGAGCGATCATGACCAGCAATGCCCGGGTCCAGAGGGAATAGCGCACAAGCTTGTAATTCATCTCCAGTTTCCTGGAAGCAATACCGAGGAGTTCCCCAAATCCATTGTTTCGCACCAGTTCCAGGGTTCGCCCCAGGTGGGAAATATCGGCGCCCGGGCGGGGAAGGTTTAAATAGTAAAGCAATAAGCCCGCCAGCAGGATAAAAAGCAGCGGTATGAAGACGAGCGTGATCGGTGAGGGCCCTCCCTTTCTTTTCTTTAATAAAGATCTGAACCTGGCGAACGGATCCCCGCCATAAAAGAGCGCCATAAATCCGCCGAGGGTCAGCGAAAGGGAAACCGCCGCCGTCACAGCCCCCCCAAAGTTGGCCCCAAAGCTTGGGGAAGCCATCAGAAAGAGAATCATCACGGAAAGAACGACAAAAAGCCAGATCGCCGGGCGGACTCCCGGAATATTTACCCTAAGCGGCCTTTTCTTTTCGCCTGCCCCTTTCCCTTCCCCTTCCCCATTCCCCTTCATGCCCAAGGAAACGAGGGCGCCAAATCCCAGGATAAAAGAGCCGATCATCACCCCCATAAATTCGTTGCCAATGCCATAAAAACGCGCCCCGCCGATGGGATCATAGCCCAGGAAGGAACGGCTTTGCAGGAAAGAACCGGCGAACAGATCCACAGCCAGGAAACCAAAAATCAATAGGCCCACGCCGGCAAAAAATGCCATGGGGTTTCGCCATAACAGCCCGCTTAAAATGACGAAAACCACCGTTAAGGCCAGCAGAAAAACAAAGTTCAGCAAGTAGGATTCCGCCGGGAAAAAGGCAAAGGCCGGGGCAAGAAGAAAAGATAAGGGGAAATATAAAAGCCCGTAAAAGATCGGCCTCAGCTTCTGAACCGGCTGAAAATGGGTTATGGTCCCCGCCAGCCCGGCCACGACAAAAATTATCAGCAGGAGGAGATAACCCTTGATGATCGATGGACGTTGTTGGTAGATCCTGGCCGTTCGCTCCGCAAGGGCCGTTATCTTCTGCATGTGCCCGGCCACAGGCTCCGACTGCAAAGGTGCGCCTGCAAAAGCGGCGGGGGAGGATAGCCCCAAATGCTCTGCCACAGAAGGCGCGATATCGATATTGGCCACGATACCCGGCACCCTGGTTGTTGGAGATACCAGCAGCCCGCCCCGGGGATTTCCCGGATCATGGTAAACTATGGGGGTTAAGCGGTACCCCCCGGCAATCGGGGCCTGCGGCGGAGAGGGAACAAGGATAACCAAGCGGCCTTCCGGGCCTTCATCGGCGAGGAGCCCTTCCAGTAAAAGATCCAATTCTGCGAAAGAACAAAGGAGAAATTCCCCCCTTCTTTCCGCAGACAGATGGCCCAGGTAGGCATCGATCCTTTCGGTATCACCCCATTCCACGACCATCAGGGACGCTTTCCCCTGACATGCCCTGCAGGCTTCCAGGTAGGCTGCGGCACTGCAGCGCCGGCCAAAGGGAAAGAAGCGGTCCTCCTGCAGGAGCGTGGCGGATACATCTCCATAGGCGACGATACCATCCTTATTCATGGCAATGGTCACCGCCTGGCGGCCCTCCCCATCGGTATCGGCATTGCCTATGACGGCGGCGGAAAGCCCGTTTGTAGTCAACACCTGGCCCAGTGCCCCCAGGGGAACCGGACGGAACCTGTTATGGTTAAGAGATTCCAAAGCCCCCGTATAGGGGTGCAGGATTGCTCCCGGAGGAACCTCGCCCCAGCCGGAGTGGCGCCGGTAGAGCACCTCCACGGATTGCCCCGTTTCCTCCCCCCGGTTATAGGCCTTGCGGACGGCCCAATTACCCGCAAGGCGGGCGCCGGCCCCAATAGTCAGATAGCCGCTCTCCGTTCCCACCGCACCGGCAGTATTTACATTCATCAGCCCAAGGGAGCTTTTCTGCAATAACGAGCCTAGCAGCGGGCCGCAGTATGATTGCAGGTCATCAAGAGTTATTTTATCCAAAATCAGCAAAATATAGCTTTCCTGCGGGATTTCTTTTTCCTGTCGCTGTTCTCCGCTAAATGATCCTGCCACTGCCGCGGCGGCTCTGCCGGCCCCAATCAGGCTGCCGGCCTTTCCGGCCTCTGGCTGGAGAAAAAGGCAGGTTAAAAAAAACAGGGTTGCCGCCAAACCGAAAAAATATCCTTTAAAAACTTTTTTGCCCGTCAATGCAAACCTAATATCAACGCACCCCTAATGCACCCCTAATTAATCCCTGCCTTGTTGATCCATTTTTCCTTTTGCAGGATGTTTTCATACACTTTTTCTGTTTCTCCGAGCATCCTTTTTTCTGTAAAAACAGCAGCAATTTCGGCTTCCGCGCATTTACCCAGCCTTGCCCTTTCCAGCGGACGTTGGGCAAGCCGGATCAACTGACGGGCAAGAGCACCAATATCACCCGGAGGAAACAGGAACCCGCTTTTCCCATGGCAAACTATTTCGGGAATTCCTCCCACATCCGATGCCAGGCGGGAAACCCCCGCCGCCCCGGCCTCTAGCAGGGAAATGGAAAGTCCCTCGCTACGGGAGGCCAGGACAAATAGATCGAGGCAGGAAAAAAAGGCCGGCATGTCCCGGACTTCCCCCAGGAAAAAGAAACGTTTTTCCATACCGAGCGAAATGCTTAGCCGCTCCAGCCGTTCCCTTTCCGGCCCCTTGCCGGCAAGGAAAAACCCGGTTTCCGGAATAATTCCCGCCACCCTGGACGCCGCCTGTATAAAAAGATCAAACCCCTTTTCATGAACGAGCCGCCCGGCAGTCCCTACCCTAATGCCTTTCCAACGGAGAAGAGGGGCAAGGCCCCTTTCCCCGGGGTCCCTGCACTGCCTGCCATTGTTGTGGGATCCGGCGGCAAACAGGCCGGGATCGATACCATTATAGATTTTCAGAATTTTAGGCGGTGAAATGCCGAAACCGGCCAATTCCCGGCGCAGGGCTTCGGATACGGCGATGTAATTTGTTACTGCCGGATCAAGAAACTTCACCGCCCGCTGGAAAAAGTGCTTCGGGATAAAACTTTTGTCAGGATAGGCAAGAAAATTATGCACCGTTACCAGTGCCGGGCAATGGGCAAACCATGCCGCAGGGAGCCCCACCATGGCCGCCCTGTACCCATGAATATGCAGCAGATCTGGTCGGATTTCCCGGAAGATCTGCAACAGCCGCATTAAGACAGAGAGGTCACGCGGCGGCCTCAGGCCATCCTGCAGGGGCAACGGGAAAAAACGCACTTTTTCCCGCCGTTGCAGTAAAAAAGGAAAATCGGGCGCCGCCAGGCTGACGTCCCAGCGGTCGGCAAAAAAGTTTAACAACGACTGCAGGTGCGTCAGCATACCCCCTGCCAGGGGCCTCGTAATGAACAGAATTTTTTTCCTCTTCATGCCTATATGCTTTCCAAAATGGGCCATTTTATGAGGGTAGGATCTTTTTACCCTATGGGATTTCGTCCATTGCGGATGTTGGCACAAAAAAACTTCGGGGAAAATTTGGGGCCGATATTAAATTGAAACAGCCCCCCAAGGCGAACACACGTGGTGCGATTAAAGCGCACTGAATCCATTGACTTTTTGGGGGGGAAATGTTATTATGTCACTGCAGATAGGCCGCTTGCGCCCGTGGTGAAAGGGATATCACGCAGGCCTCCGGAGCCTGAAGTCGGGGT
>CAZAQM010000047.1:0-11550 GCA_964487385.1 uncultured Dethiobacter sp. | reverse complement strand
TTAAGGCAGAAGATACCCTGGCGGGCAGGCCCTTGGAAGATGAAGTGGACCTGGTAGTCCTGGCCGTCGGCTTGGAACCGCGCCAGGATGCCCGTGAGATTATCGATATCCTGAAACTATCACAATCTGCAGATGGCTTTTACCTGGAAGCACACCCCAAACTGGCGCCGGTCGATACGGCTACCGATGGGGTTTACCTGGCCGGCTGCGCCCAGGGCCCCAAAGATATTCCCGATACCGTAGCCCAGGCCAAAGGCGCCGCATCTTCGGCGCTGATCCTGCTTTCCAGCGGAAAAGTAAAAGTACAGGCGCAGATCTCCTTTGTCGATGAATCGACCTGCCGCGGTTGCGGGTTCTGCGTGGAAATTTGCCCCTATGGCGCTATCGATCTGGTCGAAGTCAACCAGATGGGCAATATGGTCCAGGTTGCCAGGGTAAATGAAGCCCTATGCAAAGGCTGTGGCGCCTGCGCGGCGGGCTGCCTGTCCGGTTCCATTCAGCAGAGATCATTCAAGGACCAACAGATCCTACCGCAAATTGCAGTATTGGGGGCTATGAAATGAGTGAACAATTTGAACCCAATGTGGTAGCCTTTTTGTGCAACTGGTGCACTTATGCCGGTGCTGACCTGGCCGGCACGAGCAGGATGCATTACGAGCCCAATGTAAATGTTATCAGGGTGATGTGCAGCGGCAGGGTTAACCCGCTCTTCGTCGTCAATGCCCTGCAGCAGGGTGCCGATGGCGTGTTGGTATCCGGTTGTCACCCGGGGGATTGCCATTATATGGAGGGCAATTACTATGCCCGCCGCCGGTTTTCCATGATGAAAGAACTTCTGGAATATGTGGGGGTCGATCCCAAAAGATTTAATATGAGCTGGGTTTCGGCTTCAGAAGGCAACAAATGGAAAGATGTCGTAAGCTCGGTGATCGAAGAAGCAAGGGAAGCAGGTCCCTTTGCACAATTCCAGAGGAACAAGATTAACTGGTGAGGAGGAGGAGAAATAGTTGGCAGATCTGGAAAAACTCATAACTGTAGCCAAAGAAACTGTCTCACGGGATGATGTCAAATATTTGATCGGCTGGAGACAGGGAACCTATGGCTTCAGGGTATCTCCGCACTTTATCACGGAACCGGAGGAAGCAGATAAGCTCATCTTCTCGCCTCTTTGCGCCAGTAACCTGGCTAACTACCTGACCTGGGTTGAAAAGCTTCCCGTCCCCCGGGGGCAGGAAGCCGATACGCGTAAAGTCGCCCTGATGGTCAAGGGTTGTGATAGCCGTGCGGTGGTTCAGCTGCTGATCGAACAGGGAATTAAAAGGGAAGATGTGATCGTCATTGGATGCCCCTGTGAGGGGGTCATAGATTTAACCAAAGTCGAAGAGAAATTTCCTGCCGTGCTGGAGCAGGTCGAGGCCCACTGGGATGATGGAAAGATTGTTTTTAAACTTCCTGGCGGCGAACAGGCGCTGCCCCGGGAAGAGGTTCTGGCAGACAAGTGCCTGAGATGCCGTTACCCAAATCCCGTCCTGTCGGATATCCTCCTTTGGGATGAAGTGGAAACCGACAGCAAAGATGAATATACCGATGTAGGTGCAATGGAGGGGAAGACTTCCGAAGAACGCTGGTCTTTCTGGGAAGAACAGTTTTCCTCCTGCATACGTTGTTATTCCTGTCGAAATGTTTGCCCCATGTGTTATTGTGAAGATTGCATCCTTGATAGGCTAAACCCCACATGGATCAACCGTTCCAATAACATTTCCGAAAATACAGCTTTCCACCTGGCACGTGCTTTCCACTTGGCGGGACGTTGTATTGAATGCGGAGAATGTGAAAGGGTTTGTCCGGTCAATATTCCCATAATGACACTAAACAGGAAGCTAACAAAAGAGGTCCGGGAAAAGTTTAATTATGAGCCGGGGACAGATCCTGATTCCAAGCCGCTTCAGGCCAGCTACCGTCCAAATGATCAGGAAAACTTCATTCTCTAGAGGTGGGTGCTATGGATAATATGAAATTACCAAAGGAAAAGGTAGGCGACTTTCTAGCCAAACTGGGGAAGGAAAAGTTTCGTGTTCCCCAGGAAACAGGCGGAAGCAGCGAGTTTGCTCCGCCGAGTGGAGAAAGCAGCGTGGACTTTACCCTCTCCAACACCACGGTACCGCCAAAAAGCCTCTTTTATCCGCAGACGGAGACGCTGTACCATTATGAGGTTGGAGATACAGACCTGAAAGCTGTCGGTGAAGCCGATGAAATGATCGTCATGGGGATCCGCCCCTGCGATGCCAGGGCCCTGTCTATCGTTGACAAGCTCTTTAACTGGGATCCCCGGGATCCATACTATATTGCCCGAAGAGAAAAGGCGGCGTTGATCGGCCTGGCCTGCCAGGAACCACGCACGAACTGTTTCTGTACTTCTTTGGGAGGCAGCCCGTCATCCACTGAAGGACTGGACATTTTAATGACGGATCTGGGCGACAGCTTTTTATTCCAGGTTCTGACGGAAAAAGGTGAAAAGATCTGTCAGGAGGCTGGGGATGTACTTGTAAAATCCGAAGACAGTGATGTGCAGGCAGCGGAAAAACTCCACGGCGAGGCTGCTTCCAAGATCGTCAGAGGGATTGAAAAAGAAGGTATCCCTGAGAAATTGCCGCAGCTTTGGGAAAGCGGGATCTGGAAAAATAATTCTGAGCCCTGCCTGGGCTGCGGGACTTGTACTTTTCTTTGCCCTACTTGTCACTGCTTCGATATTCAAGATGAGGTTGAAGGCCTCGAAGGACGTAGGTATCGGGTGTGGGATTCCTGTATGTTTAAAGAATATACGCTCCACACTTCCGGGCATAATCCCCGTCCGACCCGCCGGGAAAGGACCCGCAACAGGATTAATCACAAGTATTCCTATTATGTTGATAAATTCGGAGTGATCGCCTGTGTTGGCTGTGGACGGTGTATTAATCTGTGCCCGGTGAACATCGATATTCTAAATATCTTATCGCAGGTTAAGGAGGCACTATGAAAGAGAATCCTTATCAACCGTATATAGCCACTATTGAAGATACCTGGTTTGAAACCGTGGGCGATCGCGCTGTCAAAACATTCAAGGTAACCCTGGATGATCCTGAGGCCCGGAAAAACTGGAGCCACAAGCCCGGGCAGTGTGCCATGGTTGGCCGGCTGGGTATTGGGGAAAGCATGTTTTGTATCTCTTGTTCCCCCACTGAGGGAGATTTCCTGCGTTTTTCTGTAATGCGTGCCGGTAAAAATACCCAAGGGCTTCATGAACAGGAAGTCGGGGATAAAATTACTGTGCGCGGTCCTTATGGCAACAGCTTTCCCTTGGAGGACTGGAAAGGGAAGCATATTCTGACCATCGGCGGAGGCATTGGGCAAGCCCCTTTGCGCCCCATTGTGGAGTATGTCAAGGCCAACCTGGACCAATATGCCGGGTTGACCGCCATCTATGGCGCCCGTACTTCCGGAGATCTTTGCTTTAAAGATGAGTTTGCGGCGATGTCCAAACGCGAAGACCTTAATTGTTGCCTGACCATTGATATTGAAGAAGAAGGCTGGGGCTACAATGTCGGCTTTGTTCCTTCCATGCTGATGGAGGTCAACCCCTCTCCGGACAATACGATTGCCATTACCTGCGGGCCTCCGATCATGATCAGATTCGTGCTGGAGAACCTGAAAAAGCTGAACTTTGAAGACGAACAGATCTATACAACCCTGGAAAACAGGATGAAATGCGGCTTTGGCAAATGCGGGCGCTGCAATGTGGGCAACATGTACGTTTGCAAGGATGGGCCGGTCTTTTCCTATGCAACCTTGAAGGCCATCCCGGAAGCGTTTGCCTAAAAAAGATCGAGGTTGCCTTTTTTTGCAGAAAAGCCGGGGAGCATTTTCATGCCCCCGGCTTTTACCAACCACGGGGACGGAGGCTTTGGCTGGTGTTCCGTCAAATCCCCGCAGTTGGTGTATAGCGCATATAAATGATGGCAATGATAAAATGGGTTTCATGAGGGATAAACGCTTAAAAAGAGAGGGGTACGTTTTTCGTGGAGCAAATCATGGATCATTTTGGCCAGGTCATCGAGCTGGCCGGAAAAGATAAAGCCCTGGTCAAGGTTCGCAGAAATTCAGCTTGTGGAAGCTGTGGCCGTTGTGGCGGTTTTTTTGGCGATCCGGAAAAAAGGAATGAAATGTTGGTGGAAGTTAACAATCCCATTGGCGCCAAAGCAGGCCAGTTGGTCCGTCTGGAGGCCAAAGCCAGCGAGATGCTTATGGCAGCCGTTCTGCTTTATTTTGTCCCGCTGGTGGGGCTGCTCCTGGGGCTTTTTACGGGCAGAAGCTGGGCACTCAGGTCTATGCCTGCAGTAAATGCGGATCTATTCGGGCTGGGGATTGGATTTGCCGTTATGGTTCTGATCTTTCTTTTTCTGCGCATCGGTGAAAAACGTATGACCGGCGGAAAACGCTTCAAAGCTGTCATTACAGCCGTCGTCAGTGAAGAAGAGATACCGGAGCATGCCGCCCCCTAAGGGCGGTGTCTGTCTGACCTTGCTTCAGGTTTGGGATGGCTCCAATGGGGTTATTTGGATCGGCGGGCAAGCTGGAAACCCTAAAAAACTGCTGCGTACCTGTTGCAGTGTGGGCGTTAATGTGCTAAAATACTAGTCAAAAGTAAATAATACCTCATCTCTTTTACCGGGGTGAGGTAGAGGTGCGGTTGGTTATGAGTAGGCACGGTGAAAGGCCGGGAGCATGCCGTGTTGAAAGGGACCGCCGCCGAAGTTTCCCGCCCCTCCCGGGGAGCTGGAAGCTGGTTTGCCAGTGAATAACTGGCTGACTGTCATCTGGTGAAACCCTTTTTAGCCAGATGGAGCGCTATCTCAACCAGGGGTTTGAGAGGTTTGACATTTATGTGCGACTGATGGTTAAACCTGTTGGTCGTTTTTATTTTTCCCTAAGGAGGCGAAGATATTGCTTTTGGCAGGAACAGGGCGTATCAACGGCAAACAGCATTTGGAAGTCGGGGGATGCGATGCCGTTGAACTGGCGCAAAAATATGGTACGCCCCTTTATATCATGGACGAAGCGCTGATTAGGGAAAACTGCCGGCGTTACAGGCGGGCCCTCGAAAATTCATTCCCCCGCGGTGGGATCTTTTATGCCGGCAAAGCATTCTTAATCATGGCCATGGCTGCCCTGGTCGGTGAAGAAGGATTGGGCCTGGATGTCGTTTCGGGAGGCGAGCTCTTTACGGCTGAAAGAGCGGGGTTTCCGCCCGGGCGGATCTGTTTTCACGGCAATAACAAGTCGGGGGAGGAACTGGTTCAGGCCCTGCAAGCCGGCGTAGGCCGTATCGTGGTGGACAGTTTTTCCGAGCTGGAGGAAATATTTTACCATGCTGCCAAACTGCAGAAAAAGCCGGAAATTTTGCTGCGCATCAGGCCGGGAATCGAAGCCCATACCCATCATTATATACAGACGGGGCAGGAGGATTCCAAGTTCGGATTCGGTCTCCGGGATGGGGATACCTGGAAGGCAATCAGGCTGGCGCTTCAGGAAAAAGGGAATGTGGAACTCAGTGGTTTCCATTGCCATATTGGCTCCCAGATATTTCAGACCGAACCCTTTGGTCTTGCTGTGGAGGCTATGTTTGATTTTATGGCGGAAGTAAGGGCAAAGACCGGTTTTATTGCTTCACAACTAGGCTTGGGAGGGGGACTGGGCATTCGTTATAGACAGGAGGATACTCCGCCCTCCATAGAAACGTTTGTGGAATTTATTGCTGCCGAGGTGAAGGTTGCGGCCGCAAAAAGAAACTTTCCCCTGCCGGAACTGCTGTTGGAACCCGGTCGTTCGATCGTGGGGGAAGCGGGGGTTACCCTTTACCGGACGGGAGCAATAAAAGATATTCCCGGGGTGCGCCGCTATGTAGCCGTGGATGGCGGCATGGCGGATAATATCCGTCCAGCCCTTTACCAGGCTGTTTATGATGCAACCCTGGCCAACAGGGCTGCGGAGGAACCTTCAGAAAAAGTTACCATTGCCGGTAAGGCCTGTGAATCTGGTGATATCCTCATTCAGGAGATCATTTTACCCCCGGTGAAGAAGGGTGATCTTTTGGCGGTATTTTCCACGGGCGCCTATTGTTATGCCATGGCCGGCAATTACAACCGCAGTCCCCGTCCAGCCGTTATCTTTGTCGGCGATGGGAAGGCAAAAGTCGTTGCCAGAAGGGAAACCTACGAGGATCTTCTCCGGCTGGATCAGCCTGCCCGGGAGTAGGAAACCTGCCTGCAGCGGAAATACTGCACAGGTGCATCGGTTTTAGTGCAATCATATTATAAAGATCGAGGAGGATGGTTATGTCGGGTTATAATGTTGCTGTTGTTGGGGTTACAGGGATGGTGGGGCAGACTTTTATCCGGGTACTTCAGGAGCGCCAGTTTCCCATCAAGGGTTGGAAATTGTTAGCCTCTTCACGTTCTGTGGACAAAGAAATTGAGATCGGGGGCGTTCCGCACTTGGTTGAGGAAGCCATGCCCGCTTCTTTTAAAGGTGTCGATTTTGCTTTCTTCAGCGCCGGCGGTGATATAAGCAAAGAGCTTGCCCATGAGGCTGTCAAATGCGGCGCGGTGGTGGTGGATAACAGCAGTGCCTTTCGCATGGATCCAGAGATTCCGCTGGTGGTTCCCGAGGTAAATCCCGGGGCTGTCAAGGGGCATAAGGGCCTGATCGCCAACCCAAACTGTTCGACGATCCAGTTGGTCGTTGCGCTGGATCCCCTGCACCGGGCTGCCGGCCTGAAAAGGGTTGTCGCTGCTACTTATCAGTCTGTTTCGGGAGCCGGCAAGGAAGCAGTCGATGAACTCCTGGCCCAAAGCGAGGCGGTCTTGGCCAAAAAAGAGCTGGTCAAGGAACGGATACCCTACAAAGGGGCTAAAGTAAACCATCAGATTGCCTTCAATATGGTCCCGCAGATCGATGTTTTCGACGAAGATGATTATACAAAGGAAGAGCTGAAAATGATCCTGGAGACGCGCAAGATCATGGATATACCCGATCTGCCCATTACGGTCACGACGGTCCGGGTTCCCTCGCTAAACGGCCACTCCGAGGCTGTCAATGTGGAGCTAAATTCCCCCCTTTCTGCCTGGGAGGCGCGCCGGCTTCTTTCCAGTGCACCGGGAATCATCGTCATGGACGATCCCGGTGAGCTTCTTTACCCCATGCCGGTGCAAACAGAGGGTAGGGATGAGGTATTTGTGGGCAGGGTGAGGATCGATCGTTCGGTACCTTACGGGCTGAATATGTGGGTCGTTGCCGATAATATTCGCAAGGGCGCCGCCACAAATTCCATTCAGATTGCCGAACTGCTTATTCAATAATGATTCTGCAGTGAAATAAATTATTAATTAGTGCGACGGGGTGATAAAGTTGGGAGTTGTTGTTTTGAAGTTTGGCGGCACCTCTGTTTCCACTGCTGAAAAGAGGGAGATTATCGCGCGCAGGGTTGCCGAGACAAAGAAAAACGGTCACCAGGTTGCCGTTGTTGTTTCTGCGATGGGCAGAAACGGCGATCCCTACTCCACGGATACTCTTAAATCTCTCGTGCAGCAGGAATACCCGGAGGCTTCGTTGCGAGAGTTGGATCTGATCATGTCCTGCGGCGAAATAATCTCTGCTGTAGTGCTGGCAGCGACGCTGACCAATAAGGGGATTGCTTCCCGGGCTTTAACGGGGCCCCAGGCTGGCTTTCTTACCGATGGCAGCTACAGCGAGGCTGAGGTTGTGGATTGCCGGCCGGAAAAAGTCCAGGATTTGCTGGCAAGGGGGGAGGTTCCTATCATTGCCGGTTTCCAGGGGGTGGATGGATCAGGGGAGATTAACACCTTGGGCAGGGGCGGCAGCGATACTTCCGCCGTTATTCTGGGGGCGGCGTTAAAGGCGGAAATGGTGGAGATATGCACAGATGTTTCCGGAATTATGACTGCTGATCCGGTCATCTTAAAAGAGGCAAAGGTGATCGAGCAGATCACCTATGGCGAAGTATGCCAGCTGGCCTATGAAGGGGCCAAGGTTATCCACCCCCGTGCTGTGGAGGTGGCCATGCGCAACAATATTACTGTCATCGTGCGGGGGCAGGACGGCTCCACACCGGGAACAATTATTACCGGGGAGGCGGCCCTTAAGGATGGCAGCTACAGTACACGGGGACGAAGGGCTGTGACCGGTATTGCCCATGCCGTGGATCTGGCTCAGTTTCTCATCGAATTTGCCGATCCGGATTCCTCCAGGGAACTAAAAGCCTTCCAGCTCATTGGGGAGGCGAATATCAATATCGATCTAATCAGTGTTTTTCCCAGCATTAAGGCTTTTATAGTCGCGGAAAAAGACTGCGCCGCCGTTGAGGAGATTTTAAAGACGCTCGGCCTTAATTACAGACAGGAAAAAGGCTGCGCAAAAGTATCGGTGGTTGGCGTGGGGATGCATAACATTCCCGGAGTGATGGCCCGGGTTGTGGAAGCCTTTAACCGGCAGAATATTAAGATCCTGCAATCAGGAGACTCGAATATTACTATCTCATTGCTGATCAAAAAGGAGGATCTTTATCCCGCTGTAAAAGTACTGCATAGCACATTCAATCTATAAAACTTTCTCCCTTAAAAGGATTTATTCCCCAAAAGCGGAATATTATAAAAGATAGAAAGGCTGTTTTTGGGGAGGTGTTGTTTTTGTATCGCCAGACTGTCTATTGTTTTTTTCTTGCCCTCATTCTCATCGAGGCGGCATTTTTGCTGGGGCACCTCCATCTGAAAGAATATGGGAACAGGCCCAAAGTATCATTCTGGGGTGCCCCGGTTTATTCCCTTTCTTCTTTTTTCCCTGCGGGTATGCCTGTCTATGAGCCTTCGCCCGAGGCTGCAGGAGTCAATTTTCCCTCCAGTGTCGGCGGGCTGGCGGCCGGCAAGCTCATTGACGGTGAAGAGGCCCTGGAGTACGCTCGGAAGATTCATGGCGAAGATGCTTCCATTCAGCGGGTTTTTATTGCTCATTACAGCAATAAGCATGAACAAGTTGTTCTTTGGTTTTGTGAATTTTCTTCGTCGGCTGAGGCGGGGAGGCACATGGAAAAAATTAATAGCCGGATTAAAAATAGCCGCACTTTTAAGGAAAGCGGCCTATTTTATTTACAGAATGTGGAAATATATTATGCCCATGGGTTGGAACAAAGTAATTACTTTTACAATAAGCGGAAAACTATTTACTGGATTACCCTGTCCAACGCAGATCCCCTTCCGCTTTTTTTACAGTTCTATCAGTATTTTTAGCAGAAGCCCTGCTCGTTGACAGCGCAAGTATGCCCGTGTTAAAATACATCCATCTAAAAAAGCGATATAATCGTTTTATGCGGGCAATTCATTTTTGGAGGGAAGGTTCTGCATGGAGATTATTCCAGCAATTGATCTGCATGGGGGCAAGTGTGTTCGTCTTTTGAGGGGTGAAAGATCCCGGGAAACAATTTACAGCGACAACCCTGCGGAAATAGCCAGGAAATGGCAATCCCTGGGGGCAAGGCGCCTGCACATGGTCGACCTCGATGGCGCCTTTGCCGGGGAAAGAGTAAACGCAGCGGCGATCAGCGATGTTGCCTCGGCGCTGGATATTCCTGTACAGCTGGGCGGGGGTATCCGCAACAGGGAAACGGCACAAGGTACCTTTGATCTTGGTGTGGCCAAAATAATCCTGGGAACGGCAGCCGTACAGCAGCCGGAACTGGTTCGTGAACTCGTAGAGGAGTTTGGGGGGCGTGTCCTGGTGGGGATCGATGCCCGGGAGGGGATGGTTGCCGTAAAGGGTTGGGTGGAATCTTCTGCCAGGAAGGCGGTGGACCTGGCCCTGCAGATGCAGGAGTTGGGTGTGGCTGAGATAATCTACACCGACATTGCCAGGGACGGAACGCTGGAAGGCCCGAACTTTTCCGCCCTGAAAGAAATGGCTAGGGCCCTTTCCATCCCGATCATTGCTTCCGGGGGAGTTGCTTCCCTGGATGATCTGCGGCGCCTGAGAGAACTTGAACATCTGGGGATCAGCGGCGCTATTATTGGACAAGCTCTTTATACCGGTGGCATTAGCCTGGAGGAGGCCATCGGGGAGATAGAGGGAGAGGGTTAGGAGGGTTTCAGGGGTGGTCAAAAAAATCATTCCCTGTCTCGATGTAAAAGAGGGCAGGGTGGTAAAAGGGATACAGTTTGCCAATCTCCGGGATGCCGGAGATCCGATCGCACTGGCTGCTTTTTATGACAAAGCCGGCGCCGATGAGCTGGTATTTTTGGATATTGCCGCTACGCCGGCAGGAAGGGAAACCATGATCGAGGTAGTGAAGAGAACAGCCGGCAGGGTTTCTATTCCTTTTATCATCGGCGGCGGGATCAGTACCGTGGAACAGATGCATATCCTTATGCGGGCCGGTGCGGATAAGGTTTCCCTGGGCACCTCCGCGGTGGAAAATCCGCGCCTGATTGCCGAAGGGGCCCGCGCCTTCGGCAGCCGGAGCATTGTTGCAGCTATCGATGCCCGTTGGGATGAGGAGAAACAAGGCTGGGAGGTTTATACCCATGGGGGGGAGAAAGCAACCGGACTTTCGGCCCTGGAGTGGGTTGCCAGGGTTGAGGAGCTCGGCGCCGGAGAAATATTGCTGACCAGCATGAATGCCGATGGCGGGAGGGACGGTTTCGATATCCCCCTTTACAGGGCTGTGGCCGAAAGGGTAAATATTCCTGTGATTGCCTCCGGGGGAGCCGGAACCATGGAGCATTTTGCCCGGGTATTGACGGAAGGGAAGGCTGATGCGGCCCTGGCGGCTTCTGTTTTCCATTACAAGCATATCAACATTGTTGAACTTAAAAAATACCTGCGTCAGCAGGGGGTGGAGGTGCAGATTAGCTGATGTCGCTGGAAAAAATGGCGGATACGCTGAGCTTTAACCAGCAGGGCCTCATACCGGCTATCGTTCAGGATTACCAAAGCGGGCAGGTCCTCATGCTGGCTTATATGAACAGGGAATCGTTTCAAAAAACAATGGAGACAGGGCTAACCTGGTTTTGGAGCCGCAGCAGGCAGAAACTTTGGCAAAAAGGGGAGACTTCCGGGCATATCCAGCAAGTGAGGGAGATCTACTATGATTGTGATGCCGACACTCTCCTTATCAAAGCCGATCAGACAGGGCCCGCCTGCCATACCGGCAACCGCAGCTGTTTTTACCGTTCCTTTTCTGCATCCGGAGATTCTTAGGAAAGCCGGTGACGATAATAAAGGATTGTTTTGAATGGAATTATTTTACCGTGGAAGTTTCCGCTGGGATTGTTACAATCTATTATAGGCCGGAAGGAATTTGCCGCGTTTCGCTTTCCAACGGCGCCCTGCCGCCTGCGCCCGCTAAGCGGGGGCGGGTACTCTGGCCCGGGTTGAAAAGGGATCTTCTGCTTTTTTTTGAAGGAAAGGGAAGGGATATCGATTGGGACTATCCGCTCATCATGACGG
>CAZAQM010000046.1:2795-11574 GCA_964487385.1 uncultured Dethiobacter sp. | reverse complement strand
ACTATTAAATTTCGGTAAGGATGTTATTTATGCCGCAATCGGATAACAGGGAAAGGCTCATCCGCGCAAACTGTTTGGCGGAAAAGGAAATAGCATCAATTAAAAATAATCCGAAAGCGGATAAAAATGTTTTGGAAAGGCATCTGAAAAACTATACGGCATATAAACTGCTTCTTTGCGATGTTGAAGTTGAAGATACTATAAACGAAGCGATCAGGGAAAGCGTCGCCCGTTCTTTAAATGTCGAAAAAGAAAGGCTCGAAAAGATAGACCAGCCTGGAGGATGCGATGGTTTAACGGCGGTTTTATCAAAAAGAGTTCTGTTATTTATGTCGATCCAAAAGGAGCTTGGGATTAAATTTCCGCCGGAAATAACAGCACATATTAAAACATTCGATGATCTTTCAGGAATTGTTCAGGATTTGTTAGTCAATATCAATTATGCTGAATAATGTATGTTTTATTGTTTTTTGTCTGGAATATGATGAATAAACGGGGGGATGTGTATAAGTCCGTAAACAGGCAATACATGCGTTGTCTCAGTTAAGAGGGGATTTTTAAAAAAAAGAGGAGGTAACAAAGTGAGAAAAAGTTTCAAATTATTCGTAACGGTTTGTTTATTTGCTTTATTATTGACAACCCTTATCGGTGGTTGTTCTAAGCCCGAACCTGGCACTTCTGTCGAGCCTGGCGCAAAGACGGAAGAGAAACCGGCAGCAAGCTATGATCCGGTAGAATTCAACCTTTGCAATTTTATGGCACCCATGCACCCTCTAAATTCACAGGTGTTGGTCCCATTTGCCGAGCAGGTGGCAGAAAAAACAGATGGCAGAGTCAAAATTTTTGTTTATCCGGCAAACGAACTGGTTGCAGCCGATAAAAATTATGATGCTACCGTATCCGGTGTTATCGATATCGGTCTTACTCTGCCCGCGTATACCCCCGGGTTGTTCCCCTTAACGACAATTCTGGAGTTTCCTTTTATGTTTACTTCTCCACTGCAGGCCAACCTGACTGCTGCTGAACTTTTTAACACTAACCCAGCTATCAGGGATACAGAATACAAGAATGTAAAGGTGCTCTGGTGGGGAACAACAGACTTGGGGCACTTTTTATTAAAGAAACCCATAAAAGGGGTAGCAGATTTGAAAGGGATGAAGCTGCGGTCTCCAAGCACTGTTGGTAACGATGTTCTTGCCGAATTAGGAGCGATTCCCGTTACATTGCCCGTGTCGGATGCCTATGACGCTATAGAAAGATCGATAGTGGAAGGAACCATGTTGCCAATTTCCACTTTGGTTTCGTTTAACCTTTCAGATGTTGTTGATGAGGTTTTTGAACTAAATTGCTATGCAACTCCGCTGCATATGGTTATGAACAAATCATCCTGGGAAAAAATTTCGCCGGATGATCAGGCTGTCATTACCGATCTTTTGAGCGCATTCCCCAAGATGATTGGCGAACAATATACACTTGAAACAGAAATGGGTTACAAGCGGGCTGAGGAAAAAGGAATACCCATTGTGGTTCCGAGTCCTGGTGAATTACAGGAATTTAAAGATGCTCTTGCACCTCTTGTTGACAAATGGTTAGATGAAATGGAAGCAGACGGAATACCCGGAAGGGAAATTTACGAGCAGGCAAGAAGTATTTCCGAAAAATACAAATAAGAATTTTTTGTATGGGAAAGGGACATTTATCTTCCCGGGCGTTTCGGCGTCCGGGAAGATAAACAATTGAACTGCTGTTTTTTTGTTGTTCCTTTGTTATCTTTTGTATTAAAAGTAATGTGTGAGGGGGAAAACATGTCTATATTTGATAAAACAGTTTATCAACTGAACAGCTACCTTTTAAAAATTGCCTTATATTTATCATTGTTGATGATGTTTTTTACTGTAGGGGATGTTTTGGGAAGACTATTGTTTAAACCGGTTCCAGGCATTTTCGAATTAACCCGTTATTCCCTGGCCCTAATTGTTTTTACATCCTTAGGATGGAGCCAGATCCATAAGGTGCATATTGCGATCGATCTTTTTGTATCCCGTTTGCCAATATTATGGCAGAACATCATTGATGTTTTCAACTATTTTTTAGCATCGATCACCTTCTTTCTGGCTTTCTGGCAGATGTCGGCTTACACCGGACGTCTTATAGAAACCAGCGTAATAACATCTGTTTTGCGTATTCACATTTTTCCTTTTGTGCTGGTATCGGCTATAGGAGTTTTATTTTTTACTTTGGCTTTGTTTTCGGATTTTCTACATGCCGTAAAAAAGCTGTTAAAGGGGGTAGAAAACGATGAGCGCGTTGCAAATTGGAATTCTTAGCCTGCTCCTGCTTCTGATATTGGTATTTCTTCGTTTGCCCATTGCCATGTCCATGGTTATTGTCGGCGTTCTGGGTTATGCTTATGTTGTAAACCCCCATGCGGCACTTGTCAAGCTGGGAACCGATCTTTTTGATAATGCGACGGTTTATTCGCTTAGCGTTATACCCATGTTCATGTTAATGGGCCTTTTTTTGGGCACTTCCGGATTGGGAAGACAACTTTTTAAAGCCTTTCATGCCTGGTTTGGTCATATCCGGGGTGGCCTTGCCGTTGCCTCAATAGTCGCTTCCGCGTTTTTTGCGGCTGTTTCGGGTTCAGTAATTGGCACAGCGGCTACAATCGGTAAAATTGCGGCGCCGGAGATGCTCAGCAGAAATTATAAGGAAACACTGGCAGCTGGCTGCATTGCCGCCGGTGGCACGCTTGGCATTTTGATACCCCCGAGCTCCGTGCTGATTATTTATGGTGCAATTACGGAAGAATCTATCGGGCAATTGCTGATTGCCGGTATCATTCCGGGGATCTTAACCGCAGCTTTGCTCGCTCTTACTGTCTTGTTTGTGGTTCGCTTAAATCCAAATCTTGCTCCCAAAGGTGAACGCGTGCCATTCAAAGAAAGGATCGAAGCATCAAAAAGCATCTGGCCGGTCCCTGTAATCTTTTTTATTTCGATGTTTGGAATTTATTTGGGGGTCTTCACCCCTAACGAGGGCGGGGCTGTTGGAGCATTTCTTTCATTTCTTTATGCTATCTGTTCAAAACAGATGAATTGGCAGGAGTTTAATGGAAGCTTGCAGGAAACAGCCAAAGTTACAGCGATGATTTTCCTGGTTATCATTGGTGGGGTACTTTATGGCAATTTCCTGTCGGCTACCAGAATTCCAATGATACTTAAAGATATTATTATAGGGATGGATCTATCTCCCGTATTGTTGGCCACATTCATTTTTATTTGTTATTTTGTGGCAGGATTTTTTATGGATGCGATGGCTGTAATTGTCATCTTTACGAATATATTTTACCCCCTTATCACCGCAGCAGGTTTTAGTGGAATATGGTTTGGGATCTTAACAATATTGCTGGTAAATATTGGGTTCATAACACCGCCGGTGGGAGCAGTCAGCATGGTTACAGCATCTGCGACCAATATTAAAATTGAATCGGTTTTTAAAGGTGTTACCCCATTTTGGATTGCTATGATTGTCTCAACTTTTTTAATCATTTTCTTTCCCGGCATCGCTACCTTTCTGCCTGGCTTCATGAAATAGGAGACATGAATACAGTAAAAAGTAAATAATTAAATCCACAAAGCAAAATGTTTTTTCCCTTTAAGGCATCTGTAACCTGAAGTCTTTATAAAAGATCCATCAGCGAGATCGGGTTACTGTATTGGGAGCCCAAAAGACAGCTTATTGCCGTCCTGCCAGGCAGGACGGCTTTTTTTATTTTCGGAATTTTTTTCTTTCCCTTCATCTACCCCGACAGATGCGGGGTAGATGAAGGCCTGGTGCAGGGATATCCAGAGCGTCACCTTCTTTTTGCTGCCGGCATACTCTATTAAAGATTGAAGGTGATATGGGTGGATTTTTTAGCCGCCATTTTATTGGCCGTAGTGCTCAGCATCGATGGTTTTGTCGTAGGCCTCTCTTATGGAATCAAAAGGATCAAGGTCCCTTTCCTTCCTGTCATGCTCATCGTCCTCTGTTCTATTCTGGCCATGACCTTGTCCATACTGGCAGGCCAGCTTGTCGCCGGTATTATTCCCTATCACCTGGCAAGTTTTATCGGCGGCACCATTTTAGTATTAATCGGCCTTTGGCAACTAATCGAAGGACTAAAAAAATATCAGGATAATCCCGTCCTGCTGAGCATAAAACTGCAAACCCTGGGGTTGGTTTTACAAGTCATACATGAACCGGAAAATGCTGATATCGATCAATCAGGGGATATCAATTATAGGGAGGCCTTGCTTTTGGGAATTGCCCTAAATATTGATGTCGTGGGTGTGGGGCTGGGAGCCGGCATTGCGGGTTATTCATTTATCCTGGCGCCCTTTGCCACAGCGGCTTTACTGTTGGCACTGTATCTGGGCCTTAGTATCGGGAAAAAAACCGCGGAAGGCTTTTTGGGCAGAAAAGGATACATCATACCGGGGTTAATACTGATCCTTTTGGGACTCGTTAATTATATCCGCTAACCTCTTTATCCAACTGACAGACCGGGCAAAAATATGTCCCCCGCCCCGCTACGACCTGGCGGGAAATTTTATGCCCGCATCTTGGACAAGGTTCCTTGTCCCTGCGATAAACCATCAGCCGGTCCTGGAAGCTGCCGGGACGGCCATAGGGGTCCTCATAATTGGAGACGCTGACCCCTCCGCACGTTATCCCTTCCCGCAAGACCTCCTGGATAGCCTGCATTAAGCTCAACTGATCGCTTTCGCTCAGGGTCCCCACCCTGCGAAGCGGGCTCAGGCAGGCCCGGAACAAGGCCTCGTCCGTATAGATATTGCCCATTCCGGCAAGATTTTTTTGATCGAGGAGAAAGGCCTTGAGGCAGCTTTGAGGCTTCCTTCCCAGCACCTCCTGAAAGAAGTGAAAATCACCAATATCCTCCAGTGGATCGGGACCCAGCCGCTGTTGATTGAAACTGTCCAGGACTTCCTTGTCCCAAAGCCTGAAGGTGCCGAACTTGCGGATATCCCGAAAATGAAGTTCGCTGCCGCCTCCCAAAAAAAAGATAGCCCGGATATATTGATCTGCCGGCCGGCCCTCGGAGAAAAAGAAAAAGGCCCCTGTCATGCGCAGATGGACCTCCAGGATTTTCCCGCCGGCTAAATAAAAGTGAAGGTACTTGCCCCGGCGTTTAACTGCCATGATTTGTTTTCCGCATAGCTGCCCGGCAAAATCATCAGCGGTTTGCCCGCCAAGCATTCCTGCAAAAAAAAACTTTGTGCCGATGATCGTTTTGCCCGGCAGACAACCATTTAAAATTCTTGTGATAGATTCTACTTCGGGTAGTTCGGGCAAGATCCCCCCTCCTTCCATGGAGAAAGATTGTACCAGTCCTTACCGGTTTTCAAATCGACTTTCAGGGGGACAGAAAGGGGAAATACCCCCTCCATTCGTTCCTGTACCATCAGGCCTGTTTTTTTCAGATCCCCCGGGGTAACCTCAAAGATCAGTTCGTCATGAACCTGGAGAAGCATGAAGGCCCCGAGCTGCCCCTTTTCCAGTTCGCCATCAATAGCCAGCATGGCCGCCTTGATTATATCTGCCGCTGATCCCTGCACAGGGGTATTGCGAGCCATCCTTTCGGCAAAGCTGCGCCGGCTGAAATTTGTATGATTAATATCTTGGATATAGCGCCGCCGGCCCATGACAGTGCTGACAAAACCCTGCTCCCTAGCTGCGGAGATACAGTCCTTGATATATCGTTCCACCCCCGGGTAACGCTGAAAATATTGTTTAATATATTGCCCTGCCTCGGCCCGGGTGATCTGCAGATCCTGTGAAAGTCCATAATCGCTGATTCCATAGATGATGCCAAAATTTACCGCCTTGGCCCTGTTGCGCATTTCCGGGGTGACCTGATCGGCTGAAACGCCAAACACTTCTGCCGCCGTCCGCAGGTGAATATCTTCCCCGTTCCTGAAAGCATCGATGAGGCTGGCATCCTGGGAGAGGTGTGCCATGATGCGAAGTTCAATTTGTGAATAATCTGCCGCCAGCAAAATATTGCTGTCCGAGGGGACAAAAGCCCGGCGCAGCCTTCTGCCGCTTTCCAGCTTGACGGGGATATTCTGCAGGTTGGGATCGCTGCTGCTCAGCCTTCCCGTGGCAGTGACCGCCTGGTTGAAGGTTGTATGAATCCGGCCCGTCTTTTTATCGATAAAGGGTAAAAGGCCTTTGAGATAGGTGTTTTTAATTTTCGTGATCGTGCGGTATTCATAGAGCAGGTTGGCAATCGGATGAAAGGCACTCAGTTCCTGGAGAACTCGGGCATCGGTCGAATAACCCGTTTTTGTTTTGCGTACAACAGGAAGCTTTAGCTTCTCAAAAAGAATATGGCTCAGCTGCTGCGGTGAATTAAGGTTAAAAGTCTGACCGGCCATGGCCGTAATTTCCTTTTCCAGCAATAGAATTTCTGCTTCCATTTCCGC
Source organism: uncultured Dethiobacter sp. (assembly GCA_964487385.1). GTDB lineage: Bacteria > Bacillota > Dethiobacteria > DTU022 > UBA8154 > DUNV01. The sequence goes on along the minus strand of CAZAQM010000046.1, from coordinate 5,083 downwards.
GGCCAGTTCCCGCAAGACTTTTCCATCGACCTCAATTCCCCTTAGCTCCATCTTTGCCAAAACCGGCGCCAAAGGCAACTCAAGGTTAACGAAAAGGTCCCCAAGCCTGCGAAGCTGCAAATTGGTCTTAAGGGTTCCCTGCAAGGGGAAAAGCCCGCCGGCACATTGGGCTAGTAAGCGCAGCTTTTGTTTTTCCTTTTCCTCCCCGGAAAGCTTTTTCCCGAGTCGGCCCACCTCCCTGCCCAAATATTCTTCCAGCAGGAGGGGAAGCTGATAACCTGGCTTATCTGCCTCGAGCAGATAGGCAGCCAGAAGCGTGTCAAAAGCGGAACGCTTAAGTGAAATACCATTATTTAGCAAGTACTTCAGCAGAACTTTCAAATCGTGGGTAATTAAGCTGCCCGATGGATCCTCAAAGATTTTACTGAGCATCCCCTGAAACTGTCCTGTCACAGGCAGATCGTCTTTCAAAAGAATATAAACAGGCCTTTCTCCATCCAGGGAAAAAACCATACCCCGGCACACATTTTTAAAAGGCGGCAAGGATTCTTTTTGCAGCGATAGAAGTACTACAAAGGCGGGCGCTTTGGCCAGCCTTCCCAAATACTTTGCCTGATCCCCGCTCTTTGAAAGTATGCGGGGCTCCTCCCACGCACTCTCCTGCAGAAGGGAAATTTGCCCTTGCTTTGTCTCCCCGGGGATCCCCCGTTTATTTTCCCCAGGGGAATCCGCATCTGTTCCGGCAAATTCCCGTATTCTTTTTAAAAGGCTGTTAAATTCCAAGTATGAAAAAAGATGGCGGAGCGCCTCGGTGTCAGGAATGGAGGTGCGGCATTCCTCCAGCGAAAAGTCCAGGGGAACCTGCCTGTCGATCGTTACCAGCTCCTTGCTGAGCAAAGCCAGATCCACATGGCGATCCAAAGATTCCCCCAGCTTTCCTGCAACCTCCCGGCGGCGCAGGAGCAGCTCATCAAGGGAACTAAACTTCTGCAGCAGTTGCAGAGCCCTTTTTTCCCCAATCCCCGGTACCCCGGGCACATTATCGGAACTATCGCCTTTGAGGGCCTTAAAATCGATCCATTGTCCCGGGGTAAGCCCGAAATCATCGAATAGCCGCTCCGGGGTTATCTCCACTAAATTGCTAATACCCTTGCGGGTAATCAAAACTTTTACTGTCGGGGACAAAAGCTGGTAAACATCGGCATCCGCAGTAACTATTACAGTTTGCAGGCCTTCCTCTTCCCCGATGCGGGCAAAGGTTCCAATCAGATCGTCCGCTTCGTAGCCTTCCTTCTCGAAATAGGGGATACGAAAAGCACGGAGAAGATCCTTGATCAGCGGCAGCTGCTCGCTCATTTCCGGTGGAGTTTTTTCCCGGGTGGCCTTATATTTGTCATATTTTTGGTGGCGAAAAGTAAAGCTGGGATAGTCGAAAGCCACAGCCAAATAATCCGGGGATTCATCCTTTTTCAGGCGCATTAGCATATTGCTGAAACCAAGGACCGCTCCTGTATGCAATCCCTGTTTTGTGGCCAATTCCAGCGGAAGGGCAAAAAAAGCCCGATAAGCCAGGCTATGGCCATCCAAAAGATAAAACGTGGGTTTTTTTTCCCGCTCTTGGGGCATTCTTTATTTCCTCTAACTATCTATTGTTCTCAGCAGATTGGCCATTTCTATGGCGCCCAGGGCAGCATCCCAGCCTTTGTTGCCGGCTTTTGTCCCGGCCCTTTCGATAGCCTGCTCCAGGGTATCGCTGGTCACGATACCAAACATGACCGGCACTTCCTTTTCCAAGCCGACCAAAGCAATGCCTTTGGCCACCTCGGAGGCCACGTACTCAAAGTGCGGCGTCTCTCCCCTTATAACAGCCCCCAGGCATACAACGGCATCAAAACGTCCGCTCCCGGCAACCTTTTTGGCAATCAAAGGTATCTCAAAAGCGCCGGGCACCCAGAATATTTCGATATCTTCCTCATGAGCATCATGCCTCTTTAAAACATCAAGGGCTCCGGTGAGAAGTTTGCCGGAGATAAATTCATTAAAACGGCTGACGATAATGCCGAAACGAAAACCCTTGGCCGACAGATGCCCCTCAAATTGCCTAATCAAACTATTTTCCCCCCCATTTAATACAACACTATTGATTCCCGATTCTGCTCAATAAACTCCGTCAAAATAAATTTTTTAATTGTATTCCAACAAATGCCCTAGTTTATCTTTCTTTGTTTTCAGATAGCGGGCACTGTAGGAACTAGGAGAAATTTCAATGGGAACACGCTCGACGACGG
>CAZAQM010000046.1:0-2695 GCA_964487385.1 uncultured Dethiobacter sp. | reverse complement strand
TAGCGGGCACTGTAGGAACTAGGAGAAATTTCAATGGGAACACGCTCGACGACGGTCAGCCCATATCCTTCCAGCCCCTTAATCTTCCGTGGATTATTGGTCAAAAGGCGCATTTTCCTCACGCCCAGTTCCACCAGTATTTGAGCACCTAATCCATAATCCCGCAGGTCAGCGGGAAAACCGAGCTCCTCATTGGCCTCCACGGTATCCCTCCCGCAATCCTGGAGGTAATAGGCTTTTAACTTATTGACCAGCCCGATACCCCTGCCCTCCTGGCGCATATAGACCAGAACACCGCATCCTTCCTCGCCAATTTGTTTCATGGCCTGTTTCAGTTGTGCTCCGCAATCACAGCGCAGCGAACCAAGAACATCCCCCGTAAAACATTCTGAATGGACCCGTACCAGAACCGGCTTGTCACCGTCGATATCCCCCATTGCCAGTGCCAGATGTGCCTTTTGATCGATGGAATTCTCATAAGCGATAAGCCTGAATTCCCCAAAGGGGGTGGGCATAATTGTTTCCGCAGCTCTCCAGATAAGTTTTTCCTTTTTCATGCGATATTGAATGAGATCAGCAATGGTCACAATTTTCATGCCGTGTTTTTTGGCAAATTCCAGGAGCTGCGGTACGCGGGCCATTGTCCCATCTTCATTCATAACCTCGCAGATAACCCCTGCGGGATAAACGTCTGCCAACTTGGCTATATCGATGACAGCCTCCGTATGGCCTGCCCGGCGCAATACGCCCCCGTCCTTAGCCTTGAGGGGAAAAATATGCCCCGGACGGGCAAGGTCCTCCGGCCCGGCATTGCTGTCGATCAATTTTTTGATCGTCTCAGCCCTTTCAAAGGCAGAAATTCCCGTACTCGTCCCTTTGGCATCCACAGAGACAGTAAAGGCTGTTTCCCTGCTATCCGTATTGTTCGTTACCATCAGGGGAAGATCGAGCTCCTCGATGCGTTCCGCGGTGAGGGGAACACAGACAAGCCCCCGGCCATAACGAGTCATAAAATTTACTGCCTCAGGGGTTGCCTTTTCGGCGGACAGCACCAGATCTCCTTCATTTTCTCTGTCTTCGTCATCGACGACGATAAACATCTTTCCTTCCTTAAAATCTTTAATGGCTTCATCGATCGAATTAAATGTCCCCTGCACTTTTTATCCTCCCCTTCCACCAATCGAATAAATCTTTAAATAAAACCTTTCTCTGCTAAAAAAGATGTTGTTAAACCCTGGGGCGCATCGCTACGGCCCCTTTCCCCCCGCGGGAATGCCTTATCCTGAAAAAGAGGGGTAAGAAGCTTTTCCAGGTACTTCCCCAGCATATCCGCCTCTAAGTTGACCTTATCGCCCCGCCTCCTGTAGAACAGGGACGTTTGCTCCAGCGTATGGGGAATCAACGAAACTTTAAAGGAAGTATCATCGCAATCGATCACGGTTAGGCTTACACCATCGACGGCAATGGAACCCTTGGCCACCACGTAGCGCAGCACTTCCGGAGGGGCGCCGAAACATTTAACCAGAGCATTTCCTTCCCTATGTTCCCGTAGAAGTTTCCCTGTTCCATCGATATGGCCGCTGACAAAATGGCCTCCCAGCCGCCCCCCGGCAGCTAGGGCCCTTTCCAGGTTTACCTTTTCCCCTGCCTTGAGATCCCCCAGATTTGTCTTGCGCATGGTTTCGGGCATAACATCCGCATAAAAAACCTCATCCACAACCCTGGCCGCCGTCAGGCAAACGCCGTTAACGGCGATACTGTCCCCAATCTTAAGATCCTGCAGTATCTTTTTTCCCTTGATGATAAGAAGAGCGCTATCCCTGGCGTACTGCCTGCTCAGCACTTCTCCTAACTCTTCCACTATCCCCGTGAACACTTTTCTCCTCCCTTACAGGGTAACCAATAATCAGCAGGTCCTGATCGAGCTGCTTCATCTCAATATTTTCCACCTTCCAGGCATCGACGAGCTCCGGGACACCCTCCCCTTCCAGGGAAGTCGGTGCATCTTTTCCGCCAATCAGCAAAGGAGCAATAAAGAAATAAATTTTATCAATAAGGTTCCCTGATAAAAAGGAATAATTCAGGGCTCCGCCTCCTTCGGCCATGAGCATGCTAACCTCTTTTTCTCCCAAAACCCGCATCACCGCCTGCAGGTCCACCTGCCTGTTTTTCGATGGGAGAACGATCACCTCGACACCGGTAGACTCCAGGGATTTAAGCTTGTTATCGGAAGCCAGCTCCGTGGTCATGAGGATTGTTTTAATGTCGGCAGCAGATTTTACAACCCTGGATTCAAGGGGCAGCCTTCCTGTACTATCGACGATTACACGGACAGGGTTTTTACTGTTTTCATCATTTAAACGTACGTTCAGTAAGGGATCGTCCTTTAAAAGGGTATTAATACCAATGATAATACCATCCGCTGCCTGGCGCAATTTATGCACAAACTGGCGTGCCTTTGGGCCGGTGATCCATCGGGAGTTGCCATTTTTGGTGGCAATTTTTCCATCGAGCGTCATGGCCATTTTTACGATTAGAAAAGGAGTTTTGGTGGTTATATATTTTAAAAAAACTTCATTCAGGCGACGGGCTTTTTCTTCTAAAATACCGGTTCTTACCTTAATACCTGCTTCCCGAAGTTTATGAATTCCTGCACCGGAAACGAGTGGGTTGGGGTCAGCCATGGCAACGACAA
>CAZAQM010000045.1:0-11787 GCA_964487385.1 uncultured Dethiobacter sp. | reverse complement strand
TACCCCCTGGACCAGGAAAGTCCTGGAGGCGGCCAAAAAGATCCCCTTTGGGCAGACCTGCACTTACGGGGAGCTGGCTGAAAAAGTCGGATCGCCCCGGGCGGCGAGGGCTGTCGGCCAGGCCCTGGGCCGCAACCTGACGCCGGTTCTTATCCCCTGTCACCGGGTTGTTGGCAGTCGGGGGGATTTGGTGGGATTTGGGGAAGGCCTTGGCTGGAAAGAAAAATTGCTGGGGCTTGAGGGAGGCTGGGTAAAAAAGATATGAGAAAATGGTGATCAAATGTCGAAAAAGCCACTAACCCTTGACGATGTTCAAAATGATCCCATGGTCATTGCTTTTATACGCCGGGCAAATGACAGCCTGGGGGCAATAGGCTTTACGGAACATGGATTTCGCCATGCGGATATGGTTGCCCATACCGCATACCGGATTCTGACTGAAATGGGCTATCCCAAAAGGGAGGCAGAACTGGCTGCTATTGCCGGCCAACTGCATGATATCGGGAATATGGTCGATCGGAGCCATCATTTCTATTCCGGCGCCTTAATTGCCATGATGCTTTTGAAGGATATGGGCATGGACGCGGCTGAAATAGCGGAAATTGCCGCGGCAATTGGGAACCATGATGAAATCAACGGCAATCCGGTCAGCAATATCTCCTCTGCCATTATTTTGGCGGACAAGGCCGATGTCCACAGAACCAGGGTGCGGAATCGCAATTTTGTCAACTTTGATATTCATGATCGGGTCAATTATGCTGTGGAGGAATCCTCCCTGGAACTGGAACCGGGTATGCAGATGGATTATAGCAATTACAGGAGGACTGACGATCTGCTCGATGATGCAGGTTTATATGCTGAGCCGGCCGGGAGGGTGATCACGCTGAAATTAAAGGTTGATACGAGCATCAGCCAGGTGATGGAATACTTCGAAATTTTTTTGTCCCGCATGATTTTATGCCGCCGTGCCGCTGCTTTTCTTTCGTCGCGTTTTTCACTCATCATCAATGATGTGCAATTGTTGTAAGGCTGGAAAGTGAGGAGGAGGATTTTTTTGCGTTTAAGAAAAAAAGGTTCCCCGGGGGGTCCGCTGCTTTTCATTGTAATTTCCTTGGTTTTGCTTGTGGCTTCCGGTTTTGTGCTCGTTAACTGGGACAAGTATATGCAAAAAGGTTTGGATCTCGAAGGCGGGGTATATGTTTTGCTGGAGGCAAAATCCCTGGGTGATACAGAAGAGGATCACGATGCCATTCAAAGGGCCATGGCCATCATTGGCAGCAGGATCGACGAGCTCGGTTTGGTGGAACCCGTTATCCAGCGGGAAGGGGAAAGGCGCATCCGCATCGAGCTTCCCGGGATCGAGGATCAGGCCCAGGCGATGGCGATCATCGGCAGGACGGCACAACTGACCTTTGTAGGTCCGGAAGGTGATCTGCTGCTCACCGGTGCGGATCTTAAAACGGCATATTTTTCTCGCGGACAGTATAATGATCCCATTGTTGCCCTGGAGTTTAGCGATGAGGGCGGGAAAAAGTTTGCCGCGGCTACGGAAAAATATTTGCACCAGCCTATCGCGATTTTTCTGGATGAGGACCTGGTTTCCGCTCCCACGGTGCAAAACGTGATCGAAAATGGTCATGCCATGATTACCAGCATTCCCACTGCAGAGGAAGCCAGCAATATTGCCCTTCTGCTGCGTTCGGGCTCCCTTCCTGTCGAGCTGGAGGAACTGGAGACCCGTTCAGTCGGGCCCCTGCTGGGTGAAAATGCTCTTAGACTGAGCTTTTCCGCCGGGATTATCGGGTTGGCCCTGGTCATCCTTTATATGCTTTATTCTTATCGTTTTGCCGGGCTTATTTCCGTGATCAGCCTGACGGTTTATCTTGCCCTGGTCTTTGCCATTTTGTTCTGGTTTGGGGCGACGATGACCCTGCCGGGCATTGCCGGCCTGATCCTTTCTATCGGCATGGCTGTCGATGCCAATATCATTATTTTTGAGCGAATCAAAGAGGAGCTGCATCGGGGCAGGACGACGCTGACAGCCATCAATGCAGGTTTTGAAAGAGCTTTTACAGCAATTATTGATTCAAACATTACGACAATTATTGCCGGGGTAGTGCTCTTTATCGTTGCCAGCGGATCCATTCGCGGTTTTGCCATTGTCTTGCTAGTCGGCATTTTGGTCAGCCTTTTCTCCGCTTTCTTTTTAACGCGTTTTCTGCTGCGGCTGGCAGCCCGCTCACGACTGATAAAAACCCCCCGTTACCTGGGATTAAAGGAGGTAACCTCAAGTGAGAAGGTTTAATATTCCTTTTTTAAAATATTATCGTTATGTGATCATAGCCTCTGCCGCGATCATCCTTGCCGGGATTGTTTCCCTTTTCATTAATGGTTTAAACCTGGGCATCGACTTTACCGGAGGCACTATCCTGCACCTGAGGCTGGAAAAGGGCTATGAGATGAGTGAGGTAAGGGAGGTCCTTGCGCCGTATGATCTTTCCGGGGTACCCCTGCAAAGGGCCGGGGGGGATCGCTCCAGCGGAAACGAGGTCATTATTAAGGCTCCCCATCTGGATGAACCCACCCGCCAGAACATTATTGCCTCTTTCAGGGAAAAATGGCCGGAAATGACCACGGAAGATATTTTACGGGTGGATAATGTGGGGGCGGTCATTGGCAAAGAACTGACCAGAGAGGCTTTCCTGGCGCTGCTCATCGCCGCGGTGGGTATGGTCATCTATATTACGCTGCGCTTTGAATTTAAGTTTTCCCTGGCTGCAATCCTGGCCCTGTTGCACGATGCCTTTATTATCGTGGCCATTTTCTCCATTTTCAGGATCGAGGTTAACAGCCCCTTTATTGCGGCCATTTTAACTATTATCGGCTACTCCATTAACGATACGATCATCATTTTTGATCGCATTAGGGAAAACCGTAAAATCCGGCGGCAAAAACCCCTCACTGAAGTGGTCAACGAAAGCATTAATGAAACACTGACTAGGACAATTGGGACTTCTCTGACGACTTTATGTGTGTTGGTTTCCCTTTTTATCGCTTTTAATTATTTTATCGGCGGCATGGATCTGAAGGCTTTTGCCCTTGCTTTGCTGATCGGTGTCGTAACCGGGACCTACTCTTCTGTTTTTATCGCCGGGCCCCTGTGGGTCTCCTGGCAAAACAAAGGGCTAAAGGGGGAAAAAACGCCCGCCTAACCCGGGTTCCAAAAACAAACATTGTTTTGCCTGTGAAGCAGGAAATATCTCCTTTTATGGCGAATTATGCAAATGATTAGCATCCAGGGCCGGCACAAGAGTAGAAAGGACTTCACCGGAGGGGAGCGACAATATGGGCCAATTAGGCATATTTGCAGGCTTGATCTTCAGCATAATCATTGCCGTTTTTGCCCTGGCCAACAGCCAGCCCGTCATGATCAATTACCTTTTTGGGAAGGCGGAAGTTTCCGCTGTTATCGTCATCCTTTGTTCTGCTGTTTCCGGGGCTTTCGTTATCTTCCTTTTCAGTCTGGTCCGCCAGGTAAAGGCCTCTTTCCGTTTTCGCGGCCTGCGCGGCGAGATGAGGACCATGGAAGAAAAGGTGCGTGATCTGGAAAAAGAACGGGACTTTTTACGGATTCAGGCGGAACAGTTCCAACAAGCTTTTACCGATGCAGAGGACTCTTCAGGGCTGTCTGGACAAGCTCATGATCTGGAATAAATGAAAATTTAAGGTCCGAGAAACGGAAAGATCAGATTTGAAAAAAATCAAGAAGGAATGGAGCCTGCATCCCCAGGATATTAAAAAAAGAGCCTTCCTGGCGCAAAAACTTGATATACCGGAGCCGATAGCCCAGATCCTGATCAATAGGGGAATTAACAGCGCGGAAGAGGGGGAAGCATTCTTAAAACCCTCTCTATCGCAGCTTTATTCCCCTTTTTATATGAAGGATATGGATCTGGCCGTGGGGATTATTCTCCGCTCCCTGGAGGCTGGAAAGAAGATAGCCGTCTATGGGGACTATGATGCCGACGGGATCACGGCCACAGCCTTGCTCGTTTCCCTGCTCCGGGATTTAGGCGGGGAGGCAATCTATTATCTTCCCAGCCGTTACGGGGAGGGGTATGGTCTCAAACAGGCCGCCCTGCAAGAACTTAAAAGCCAGGGGGTTTCCCTGGTTATTACCGTTGATTGTGGTATTACCTCTGTGGAAGAGGTATCTTTTGCCCGGCAGATGGAAATGGATATAATTGTAACGGATCACCACCAACCGCCCGCTATTTTGCCGGCTGCCGGGGCTGTAATCAATCCCCTTAGAACTGATTGTACATACCCTTTTAAAATGCTTTGCGGCGCGGGGATTGCCTATAAACTGGGTGAGGCGCTTCTCAGGAAAACTGCCCCCGATTGGGAAAATAAAATGGAAGAGTACCTGGATCTGGCGGCTATTGGTACTGTTGCCGATATCGTGCCGCTCATCGGTGAAAACCGTATTTTAGTCTATCACGGACTGCAGAAAATGAACAGGAACCTTCGTTTGGGCCTGGGGGCACTCTGCCGGGTGGCCGGGCTGCGCGGGCCGGGGATTACTGCCAGACAGATTGCTTTTACTATCGCACCCCGTCTCAACGCTCCCGGGCGGTTGGGCGATGCGCACCCTGCTTTGCACCTGTTGATGGAAAAGCATCCTGAGGCCGCCCAAAAATTGGCTGAAAAGCTGCAGGAAATGAATTCCAGGCGCCAGGAGATCGAAAAGGAAATACTGGCGAAGGCATGCCAGCTCGTCGATGAACAGGCTTTAAACGAGAAAAACGGGCTGCTGTTGTTGGCCCGTGCAGGATGGAACCCCGGGGTTCTGGGCATTGTGGCCGGGCGCCTGACAGAGAAGTATAACCTGCCGGTTATCCTGCTCACGCTGGAAGAGGGCCTGGCCAAAGGTTCAGGCAGGAGCTGCGGCAATTTTGATATTACCGGGGCATTAAGGGCGTGCGCCTCACTGCTGCAGGAGTATGGAGGGCACTGCCAGGCCTGTGGTCTGGCTCTAAAGGAAGAACACCTGCCCCTCCTCTACGAAAAATTAAATAACCTGGCGCAAAGTTTTTTTGCACAGGAAGGCCCTGTGCAAAAAATTCCTGTCGAGCTGGTCCTGGATCCGGAGATGATCGATCCCCGGATGGTGGAAGGCGTCGAGGCTTTGGAACCATTTGGCTATGGAAATCCCCGGCCGGTTTTTGCCGGGGAGAATTGGTCGCTGGTCAGGACAAGGGAAGTCGGGCGGGATGGAAAGCATCTGCAGCTGGGGATGAGGATAAAAAACTTTTTCTTCAGGGGCATTAGCTTTAATGGCAGGGACAATTTGCCGCTGCGTAAACTGTTTCGTGCTATAAACATCTTTTTTTCTGTCTCTTTTGATCGATGGAGGGGCGATAACAATTTGCAGCTGGAAGTGTATGATTTTTTTTATAGCGATGAGCACAGACGAAAAGAGTTAACTGTTATCGATCAAAGGGAAGTGGAGGAGAAGCTGCCTTATCTGCAGCAGCTTCTCAGCAGCGGGGAAAAAGTGCTGGTCTTTGTTAACACGGTCGGCCGCCTTGAATTTTTGGAAAAAACCTTTGCTAATTATAAGGGTGCAGCATTTACACATCAAGGGCGCTATGCTGATAATGGGGAATATTTTCCGAACCTGGTCCTCTACGATCCGCCCCTGGACGGGGAGAGGACGGCAGCGCTTCTAAGGATCCTCCTGAAAAACAGGCGGGAAAACCCTGGCCTGTCGATCCATCTTCTCTATGGTTTAAAAGATTTCCAGGAAAGTTTAAGGCTTCTGCAGGCGACGATCCCTTCTTTCGGCTCTCTCGAACATATCTATCTTTCTCTGCAGGAGCTGGCCTGCGGGAAGAATATCCCGCTTAAGCAGGCCTTCAGCAAACTAACGGAGTTGCTCCCCCTGAAAGTAACCGGTTCGCTTCTCCAAAGGAGCCTGGAGATCTTTGAGGAGGCTGCCTGCCTGCAGCAGGAAAAAGAGACGATCTCCTTACCGGGGGTAATGGTGGAGGATTATTGTTCTCTTCTGAGGGCTCTTTCCCAAACAGCGACATATCGGCGGGAAAAGGAAAAATGGGAGCGGGTCCTGGCCTGGCAGCAACTTTTCCTGGAGCTGCCTGCGCCGAAAATTCTTTCATTTTTTAATGCTTCTTTAGAAAGGGTAAAGGAAGAAAAATGAGCCTTCAGCAACTGAAAAGGCGCTTTACCAGTTATAACAAGAAAAAAGAGGATTGGGCAACTATCCGCAAGGCCTACCAATTTGCCCTGAAAGCCCATGAGGGGCAGAAAAGGGTCTCCGGCGATTCCTTTATTACCCATCCCCTGGGGGTTGCCTGCATTCTTTCCGAGCTGGAGCTGGATCTGGTTACCATCCTGACCGGCCTTCTTCATGATGTCCTCGAAGATACCACCGTGCCTTTCGAGGAAATTGAAGAGGAATTTGGTGAGGAGGTGGCCGTCCTGGTCGATGGGGTGACCAAACTCAGCCGCATGGAATTTCGTTCCAAGGAGGAACACCAGGCGGAAACATGGAGAAAAATGTTTGTGGCCATGGCCCGGGATATCAGGGTTCTCCTGGTCAAATTGGCCGATAGGACACACAATATGCGCACGCTGCGCTACCTGAACAATGCCAAGCAAAAGGAAATAGCCAGGGAAACGCTGGAAATCTATGCGCCCCTGGCCCACCGCCTGGGCATTAATAAAATTAAATGGGAACTGGAAGATTTGGCCTTCCGCTATCTGAATCCCGATGCCTACTATTATCTCGTCGATAAGCTGGCCAAAAAAAGGAAGGAGCGGGAGGAGTTTATTGCCCAGGTCATGGCCATCCTGCGGAACAAATTAGGCGAGGCGGGTTTAAAAGCCGATATCAGCGGCCGCCCCAAGCATATCTACAGTATCTACCATAAAATGAAGGAGCAGGAAAAAGATTTTACAGAGATCTATGACCTGACCGCCGTGCGCATTATCATGGAGAACGTCAAGGATTGTTACGGCGCCCTGGGTGTGGTGCATACCCTCTGGCGGCCTATTCCCGGGCAATTCAACGATTATATTGCCATGCCCAAGCCGAATATGTACCAGTCCCTGCATACAACCGTCGTCTGCGCCAAAAACGAGCTGCTGGAGGTGCAGATTAGAACAAGGGAGATGCATCGCACGGCAGAATATGGCATTGCCGCCCACTGGAAATACAAGGAGAAAGTCAAAGACGATAAAGAATTTGAGGAGAAGCTTTCCTGGCTGCGGCAGCTGTTGGAGTGGCAGCAGGATTTGCGGGATGCCCATGAATTTATGGAACTGCTCAAAATCGATCTTTTTTCCGATGAGGTTTTTGTCTTTACCCCCAAGGGGGATGTAATTTCTCTTCCCAAGGGATCCGTTCCCCTGGACTTTGCCTACAGGATTCACACCGATATCGGCAAACATTGTACGGGAGCCAAAGTAAACGGGAGGATCGTCCCTCTGGAATATCAGCTGAAAACAGGGGATATTCTGGAGATTATTACCAGCAAACAAGGAACCCCCAGCCGGGACTGGCTGAAGATCGTCAAGAGTTCCCAGGCCAAGAGCAAGATCAGGGCCTGGTTCAAACGCGAACGGCGTGAAGAAAATGTTGCCAAAGGGAAAGAAACCCTGGAAAGGGATATCCGCCGGCTCCAACTGGATCCGCATCTTTTCTTGAAAGATCAGCTCCTGGAGGATGTGGGCAGGAAATATAATCTTCTTTCGGCGGAGGATGTCTATGCGGCCATAGGGTATGGTGGCGTTTCCCCCAAACAGATTATTACCAGGCTGCGTGATGAATATGGCAGGAAATTTGGTGAGGAGAGGGAACTGCCCCCTATAGAAATAAAACCCTGGAAAGGGGCGGCCCGTGCCTCCCAGGGTGTCAGGGTGCAGGGGATCGATAATTTGCTGGTGCGTTTTTCCAAATGTTGCAATCCCCTTCCCGGGGATGAGATAATTGGTTTTGTCACGCGGGGCAGGGGGGTTTCCATTCACCGTGCCGATTGCCCCAATGCGGCTTCCCTGCGAGGTCCCAAAGAAAGATTCCTCGATGTCCGCTGGGAGGTGTCGGGCGACTTCTCTTTTCCTGTGGAGATAGAGGTGACCGCCATGGAACGGCCCAACCTCCTTGCCGATGTGATGTACGCCCTCAGCGAAAGTAAAATTAACATCACGGCAGTAAATGGCCGGACGACCAAAGATAAGATGGTGGTCGTCAATCTCACCTTCGTCGTCAAGGACTTGGAACAGCTGGAGCATATCATGGAGAAGATCCGGCGCATAAAGGATATCTACTCCGTGGGGAGGCGTTCGGGGGCGGGATCAGTTAATTAAGGAGCTCATTTGTCATCGCCATGATTGTTTATTTAAGTCGATAATATACTAAAAAAGGTGGTGGATTCGTTGCGTGCCGTCGTGCAAAGGGCCGGCAGGTCCAGGGTGGAGGTCGATGGCAGGACAGTCGGGGAAATTCCGGACGGCCTGGTGGTTTTTGCCGGGATTGGGGCCGAGGATGGGGAAGAGGATTGCCGCTATATTGCCGAAAAAATTGCCCACCTGCGCATATTTGAAGATGATCGGGGAAAAATGAACCTTTCGCTGCTGGAAACCGGGGGAGATCTTTTATGTATTTCCCAGTTTACCCTCTACGGGGATTGCCGCAAGGGACGCCGCCCAAACTTTTTCGCCGCGGCTAAACCGGAAAAGGCCAAGGTTCTGTACGAGCGGTTATGCGCCTTATTGCGGCAAAAAGGTTTAAAGGTGGAAACAGGAATATTTCAGGCCATGATGAGGGTGCACGTGGAAAACGATGGCCCGGTGACGATTTTGCTGGATAGTCGAGGCTGATAGTATTGCCGGCAGCGGGGCCTGTCATGGTAAAGCTTCCTGTTCTAAAGGATCTGGCTTAAAAACTCCTTGGTGCGGGCAGCCTGTGGATGAAAAAAAAGCTGTTCCGGTGGGCCTTCTTCTTCGATAACGCCCCCCTCGAGATAGATAACCCGATCGGCGGCCTCCCTGGCAAAACCCATTTCATGGGAGACGACCACCATAGTCATACCGTCTTGGGCCATTTTCTTCATCACGTTTAAAACTTCCTTGATCATTTCCGGATCCAGGGCGGAGGTGGGCTCGTCAAAGAGCATCACCTTGGGCTGCATGGCCAGCGCCCGGGCGATAGCTACCCTCTGCTGTTGCCCTCCTGAAAGGTGGCGGGGGTAGGCGTTGGCTTTTTCCCCCAATCCCACTTTTTCCAACTGGCTGAGGGCTAGCCTGCGGGCTTCCTGCGGTGCCATGTTCTTCACCTTGAGGGGTGCCAGGCTGATATTTTGCAGGGCCGTCTTATGGGGAAAAAGGTTAAAATGCTGGAAAACCATCCCCACATTTTGCCGGACATGGTTTAAATTTACTCCGGATTCACAGATATTTACCCCGCCCATAATAATTTCCCCTTTTTGCGGCACTTCCAGCAGGTTGAGGCAACGCAAAAGGGTGCTCTTGCCCGAACCGCTGGCACCGATAATGACCACCACTTCGCCCTTGCCGATCTCGGTATTGATGCCGCGCAGGACCTCCAGTTTACCAAAGCTTTTGTGCAGATTGCGGATTTTAATCACTGACTTGCAACCTCCTCTCCAGGTAGCCTAAAATCTTGGAAAGGGCATAGGTGATGACAAAATAAATCAGGGCTATGGTGGTAAAGATCTCAAAATCCTGGTAGGTCCTCGTGCGGATATGCTCACCGGCCCGCATTAGCTCAGTCAGGGCAATGACGGAGAGCAGGGAGGAATCTTTAATCAGCATGATGAGTTCATTGACCAGCGGGGGAATAACCCGGCGCAGGGCCTGGGGCATGATCACGTAGATCATGGCTTTCGTCCCGCTCATACCCAGGGAACGGGCGGCCTCCATCTGCCCCTTGTCGATGGACTGGATTCCGGCACGGACGATCTCGGCCACATAGGCCCCGCTGTTGATGGAAAGCCCGATTGCTGCTGCCGCCCGGCGGTCCAGATCGATGCCCAGCTGGGGGAGGCCGTAGTAGAGAATAAAAAGCTGAACGAGCAGCGGCGTGCCGCGGATAAACTCCACATAGGCCCCGGAGATAACTTTCAGGATGTTGATACGGGAAAGCCGGGCCAGGGCCACCAGCGAACCGATGCAAAAGCCCATGGTAATAGCCAGGGAAGAGATGCGGATGGTTTCCTGCAGCCCGAGCATAAGGAAAGGCCAATTTTTAACGATTACGGAGTAGTCTAAAGTCATCGTCTAAGGCACCTCCGGGTTTTAGCTGGTCGATATCTAAAGAAAAAGAGGCTTGTCCCCCAAGTGGAATCGTAATCGATATTTTACTGCAGAACAGGCAAAACGCCTGGGGCGCTTTGCCTGTTCTATCAGGCCAGCCCGCCTAAAAAAGCCACCTTCCGGGCGTGGCAACAAATTTATATGGCAGCGTTTTTTAGAACCATTTGTTGATGAGTTCGCCGTATTGGCCGCTCTCCTTTAATTCCATCAAAACCTTGTTGATTTCTTCCAGTAGTTCTGTGTTATCCTTGTTGACGGCAATGCCGAATAACTCCTCGGTGAAAACTCCCCCGACAGTTTTGCAGCCGCCCTTGATTTCGATGTAGCGATCGGCAACGGGGACATCGATGATGATGGCGTCAACGCGCCCGTTGGCCAGATCGAGGAAACCCTCGTTGATCTTATTGTATTGACGGATATTTTCCTTGGGGAAGCGATCGTGGGCTTCCATATCGCCGGTTGTTCCCAGCTGCACAGCGATGATTTTGCCTTCCAGATCGTCAACGCCCTTAATCTCCGTTTCATCTTCCAATACTACCACGGTTTGGCCGGCGTTATAGTAGGGCTCGGAAAAATTGACTTCCTTTTTGCGTTCTTCGGTGATGGTCATGCCGGCAATAGCCATATCGATCCTTTTGGAGTTCAGGGCCTGGGTCAGTCCGCCAAATTCCATATCCTCGATGACAAGTTCCTTGCCGAGTTTCCCGGCTACGGCCTTGGCAATATCCACATCAAAACCATCCACCTCATTTTGCTCGTTGCGGAATTCGAAAGGAGGGAAATCCGCATTGGTACCCATAACCACCTCGCCTGCTTCTTTGGGCCCCGCACAACCCATGGAGAAAGCCAGGGCCAGCAGAGCACAACCAAGAATTGCATAAATAAAAATTTTCTTCACATCGGTCCCCCTCTTTTTTATAATTTAAATCATTATACCATAATATTTTTTCCCGTGGGGGCTATACACAGGAATTAATATAAAGGGCGATATTCATACAGAAAAAAGCGGGGTGTTTAAGGAATTCCCGGTTTTCATTCCAGAAATAGGCAGGAAAAATATAGTGTTATACAGAATGAAATATTATAGCAGGACTTTCGGAAAAAAGCTGCATGTTTGTATAACCTTTAGAGAGTTCTGTTTTTTTTCTTGAAGGGTTCTCCGAATTGGCTATGGTGATCAATTACTTTGCCAAAAGCAGTTCCCTTATGCAATTTGTAAAATTGGAAGTTATCAAAGATAAACCCGAAGAAGGCTTCAACTGCCTGTCGGATAATTATTAATTTTATTGCAAAGGAGGAAGTCCACCGATGTGTAAAGTCACGTTCATTTGTCAAATTGTCACGCCAATGTTCATGTTTGGGGCAAATCCCTTGGAGCCGGAACTGAGAGCTGCTTCAATTAAAGGGATGATGCGTTTTTGGTGGCGGGCC
>CAZAQM010000044.1:0-11905 GCA_964487385.1 uncultured Dethiobacter sp. | reverse complement strand
TTGGCGATATTCGCCCCGCAGTGACAGACATACACACCAATTTTTGGCTTGTTGTTCATTGCGCTCTTTCATCCTCCAACAAAGATTAACTGCATCCACTATCAAAAGAAAAGACCTTTTAATTTATCCTTTCAACTCTTTAAGCTTTTCCGTCAGTTTGGGAACCACTTTAAAGAGATCGTCGATAATGGCAAAGTCCGCCACGGAAAAAATGGGAGCATCCGGATCCTTATTGATAGCCACGATGGTTTTTGCCCCCTTCATCCCGGCAAGATGCTGGAAAGCCCCGGAAATGCCAATGGCAATGTACAGCTTTGGTTTGACGGTCTTGCCTGAAGTGCCTACCTGGCGATCATGTTCAAGCCAGCCTGCATCCGTAGCTGCTCGGGAACCGCACAGATCCGCTTTGATCGCACCGGCCAGCTCTTCAATCATGGCCATATTTTTTTCTTCCCGCACACCGCGTCCCACCGCTACGAGGATTTCCGATTGGGTAATATCGACATCGCCTACTTCGGCCTCCACATATTCAATAAACCTGCGGTATTCGATATCTTCTGTTAAGGGGGAATCAATCTTTTCTACGGCGCCCTTTTTGAAGGCATCGGGAACTTCCAGGGTGGCCTCCCTGAAGGTAACCAAATAGGGGGGCTCTCCTTTAAAAGCAAAATTGGCGTTAACTTTCCCCTGGTAATACTGGCGTACCGGCTGCAGTTTGCCATCCACAGACTCAATTTCGATAACATCGGATACAAAGGGCATGCCCATCTCCACGGCCAGCGCCGGAGCGAGATCCACCCCCTGGGTCGTATGACCAACCATAAGGAGTTCAGGATTATACTGTTTAATCAGCTCTACCAGCGCCAGCTGATATTTTTCCGCGTTGAAATCCGCGAAAAGAGGATTATCTACATAGAGAACCTTATCGCTATAGCCGGCAAGTTTTTCGGCCAGTGCATCCACGCCGCTTCCCAGCAGGAGGGCTGTCACATCTCCTCCATTTTGCTCGGCCACTTGCGCGGCCTTGGTAAGCATCTCCAGGGAAACATCCCGCAGCGAGCCCTGACGATGTTCAGCTAGGACAAATACAGTACCCATAATTATAATAACCCTCCTTTCACCAATTTCTCAGCTAAAATCCCTGCTTTTTCCTCCGGTTCCCCCTCAATGATTTCCGCGTGGGAAACAACCTCGGGAATATACAGATTTTTCAGTTCCACCAGGGAAGAGCTTGCACTGACGTCCTCCTCGGCCAAACCAAGATCATCAAGTTTAAGCACCTTTAATTCCTTTTTTTGGGCCATGCGGATACCTTTGATCGGAGCATAACGGGGTTCATTGATCCCTGTCTGAATGGTGAGAACGGCAGGCAGGTTCACTTCAACGACTTCCGAAAGCCCTCCCTCGAGCTCGCGGTAAACCTTCACTTTCCCTTCGCCGACTTCAACCTTTTTCACCATGGCGGCATGGGGAACGCCCAGCACCTCAGCCAGGGCCACACCAACCGACATATTGCCATCGTCACCGGCCATGCATCCCGTAAGCACCAGATCAAAATCCTGCCCCTTTACGGCAGCAGCCAAAACCTTGGCCACCTGCAGCGGATCGACGGTATTAATACGGGGATCCTCGATGCGGATGGCACTATCGCCGCCTTTGGCCAGAGCCATGCGAATCATGACATCGCTGTCTTTGGGGCCCATGCTGACAACCTTGACGCTTCCTCCTACTTTCTCTTTAATAAGAATGGCTTCCTCTACAGCGTAGTTGTCGGCATCATTAATATCAAAGGAAAACTTGCCGCTATCCACATCCTTACCGGTTGCGTCGACTTTTACTTCCGCTTCGGATGTATCAGGAACACGCTTAACACAGACAAAAATGTTCATTTAAAACTTCCACCTCCTACGACTAAATTTGATAATTTTTAACCTGCCATCCTCTTCCTGCCAGGGCAACCCGGGTCTCCCACATATTACCTGTTCTGTTTAAACAAAGGATGGTTATTCTGCGAATGGCCCTAGATATTCCAAAATATCTGCCACGCGCATTTCCTCTTCAAAACCTTTGGCCTTTAGCGCGTCATCCAGGGTTAAAACACAAAACGGGCAGGCAACGGCTAGTACAGTGGCCCCCCGTTCCCTGGCATCCTTAACACGGGTTTCTGCCAGGCGCTCTTCCTTCGTTTCCGATCCCTCGACCCACATTTTCCCCCCGCCGCCTTCACAGCAAAGGCTGCGCTCCCGCTTCCGATCAAATTCCAGGATTTCCGCCCCTTGGATCTGTTTCAGAATATAACGCGGCTCATCATAGACATCGTTCTGCTTTCCGAGATAACAAGGATCATGATAAATAATTTTGTCCGAAGATTCCTTGTTAAAAGCTATTTTCTTCTCATCCAGCAGCTCTTTTAACAGATGGGTATAATGAATGACCTCGGCCTTGAGATCGGGATACTGATTTTTGAAAGCTGAATAACAGTGCGGAGAAAGGGCCACCAGGCGCCTGGCTGCATAGCTGTTAAGAAGCTCGGTGTTATCCTCGATCATCATTTCAAAAAGGCCCTCTTCACCCATGTTGTGAGCCTCGCTGGCACAGCAGGATTCGGCTTCCCCGATAAAGCCATAGTCGACTCCTGCCTTGTTGAGAAGTTTGACAAAATTTTGGGCTATCACCTGAACCTTGGGATCATAGGCAATGGTACAGCAAACAAAGATAAGGTTTTCCACTTTTTCACCAGGTTCAACAATTCTGACATCCAGCCCATCCATCCAATCGCAGCGGGTTGCCCGCGGTTTGTCCCAAGGGTTGCCCTCCCGGAAAATACTTTCCAGGGCATCCCTTACCGTCGGCTGGATAACGCCTTCTTCCACGAGCATATTCCTCAGGCCGATAAGCACTTCGACAGGCTTAAGACCTTTGGGACACCTTACCGCACAAGTATTGCAAGTTGTACAATCCCAGATTTCCGGGAAATTGGACAGTTCCTCCAACATTTCCTCATCCCGGGAATCATAAACAATACGGCGTACATTCAGGCCGGTCCGGACTGTTACCGGACAGCCCCCGGTACATCTCCCGCACTGAATACACCCAAGCAGATCATATTTCTGAATGAAGCTCTCGATTACTGTGTTTGCATCTGTATTCATCTTCATACCTCACTTCAGGATTAACATCACACCCGGAAACCTTGTTCCGGGAGTTCCGAAGCTCTACCCCGGGTTTCCTGCTAAAAGCTGTTCTAGATGACATAAGTACAGCAAAAACTTGAAATCAATGCAAAAGGTTCCTCCTGCCCCCCTTCCCTTTTAATAATCTGCTGTTTCCCCTCAAAGACCAAGGAATTCACAAGACAATCCTTAACAGTTGTTTTCGACGCCCTAAACTAAAATTCCTTCTTCTTTTTTAGGATTAAAATATTGTTATATTCTTTTAAGTAAACTGTATATACAGATCTCCTGCAGATCCCTCCAGATAAAATTTGAAGGTTGCCATAAATTTGAAGGGTGACATATATTAAGAAAATATAACAATAAACGTAAAGGTTAATATAAATTATGACTTATTTTACATATTATTCTTCTAAAAAAAAGGATTGCCAGATTTATTGTCGAAGTATAATATTAAAGCGTTAAAAAGACAGCATTATAGGGGTAAAGGTGGCTCAAACAGATGAACTGCCGGAAGGAATGCCTGATCACGCTCATTGAGGATCTTAGGCGCCAGCTTGACCGGGAAGCGCATATCAAGGGAAAGAGTTTCTGTGTATGCGAAAAAACTTATGCTTTAAGCCTTAAATTGGACGAGCTGATCTACCAGTATATGAAACAAAGTTAGTTTGGCGGCCTTTTACTAAGGCATTTTCCAAATTATCCTTTCATCACCCACCCGCTTGGTATATTTTTGCCCATCGTAGTGCTCCAGCAATGATTGGGCAATCTTACGCGACCCCTTGATTAAATCCCTGTACTGCCCCAGGGTAATCGTTTGGTGGCTCAGGAAATAATCCTTCAAGATCTCCAGGCATTGCTGATAAATTTTGCCGGCGAGGTAATAGTCTTCGCTTACCTTGATGATGGCACCCTGGTAGACGAGATAGTCCAGCAGGCTCTCCACTTCATCCGGGGATGCTTTAAGGCGTTCCCCCAATTCACGGGGGCCAGCGGGACTCAATCCCCCTTCTTGGAAAAGTGTTTTCATAAGGTCTGTTTTTTGTTCCTGCAACCCGATCGGTTTCGGCGAGAAATCAAAGCGGGAAACCAGTTCGCCGTGAATTTTAATGAGTTCCCTTTTGACAAGGTAAGTTAGAAAGGCATCGTAGGCCCGATTGGTGATTTGCCGCGGCATGAACCCCCCTAGGTGGGCCTTGGAAATGCCCGGGGAAAGCGGTTTTTCCCTGTGATAAAGATCTATACTTTTGCGAATGCCTTCGATCCATTTTTCCAGCGTTTCGGCCGTAATGTACAGGTCCCCCATCAGAACAATTTCCTCCTGTTCCTGCGCCTTTTGCAAAAGAAGGCGCAACGGTTCGGCGCCCAATTTGGCCAGTTTTGCCAGTTCGGCAAGGGTCGTTCCGCCGGCGGAACTCATCTTTTGCAAAATAAAAGACAGCAGGTCCTCCTTGTTCAATTTCTGAAGCGTTTCCAAAACCTCTTTTTTAAAGCGCTTATGCCGCAGTGGGCGCTCGTCCAACACAGTCCCGCCCCCAATGGTAATCATGGGGGAATAGGAGCGGATAATAAACAGATCGCCGCGGCCCGCCACCAGGGGCTTATCCAGGCGACATTGCACCAGGCCTTCTTTTCCCGGTTCCAGCATGTCGCACCCCAACAACAACAAACGTGCCACAAGCCTCGTCGTGCCGAGGTAAAAATGGACGGGGGTCATATTGACGAGGGGTTTTGATGCGGAAGGAAGAAGTTTTAATCTGGCGTCAAGAAAACGGCTCAGATGGAAATATCCGGGAGCTGCTAACACGCTTCCCCTCTGGACATCTTTTTTCTCCAGGCCTGCCAGGTTTACTGCCACCCTTTGCCCGGCAAAAGCCTGTTCCACGCTATTGCCGAAAACCTGGATTCCCCTGACCCTGCATTCCCTGCCTGGCGGAAGTATCTCCACGGTCTGGCCCAGGCCTATTTTCCCGCTGAGCAGAGTGCCGGTGACGACAGTTCCGAAGCCGGAAATGGTAAAAGACCGATCGAGGGGAATGCGCAGAGGTGCTTCCGTATCTCTGTCAATAAACGTATCATACATTTCCTCCAGGGAGGATTTCAATGCGGGAATCCCTTCCCCGGTAAGAGAGGAAACGGTATGGATAGGGGCCCCGGCAAGAAAAGTCCCCTGGAGGTATTCAGAAACCTCCTCGGCGACCATTTCCAGCCATTCGCTGTCGACCAGATCTTTTTTTGTGATAGCGACGACACCCTTTTTAATGCCCAGCAGCCCCAGGATATCGAGGTGCTCCCGGGTCTGGGGCATCACTCCTTCGGTTGCATCGATAACCATGAGGACCAGATCGATACCGCCTACACCCGCCAGCATATTATGAATAAATTTTTCATGCCCGGGAACATCGATCAGCCCTGCCGTACGGCCCCCGGAAAAATGCAGCGGGGCAAAACCAATATCAATAGAAATACCGCGTTCCTTCTCCTGGTGGAAGCGGTCGGTATCTATCCCCGTGAGCACCTTGGTCAGCTCGGTTTTACCATGATCGACATGCCCTGCTGTTCCAATGATCATTTCTCTGTCTGCCCCTCTATGTTTTGATTTGCTGCGCTCGGGATGACAGTCTTATCATAGCGATGACAGGCCTTCTTCCTTTTTATGACAATCTATCACCTGCAGAAGGGTTTTCAACAAAAGTTCGTCGTCCTCCTCCCTGAGGGAGCGCAGATCGAATAAAATTCTGTTTTTTTTCACCCGGACTAAAACCGGCGGGTTGGACTGCCGGAGTTTCTCCACTATGCCGGCGCAGCTCATTTTTTTGGATTCCAAATATATTTGACAGCTGTTTAATAACACGAGCGGGAGCGAACCGCCGCCCACCCTGGCCTTTTCCCTGGCAACACCTATGGCAAAATCGCCGTGGGATTTTTCCCCCGCTGCCGAAACGATCGCCCCGGCCCTGGCTGCCAAATGTTCTGTGGATACCGTCAGCATGCGCAGGATGGGGATTTCCCGCAAGGCTTTTTTCTCGTCGAGATAAAGGCGCAGGGTTGCCTCCAGGGCAGCCAGGGTTAGTTTATCGACGCGCAGTGCCCGCAGCAACTGGTTTTTTTTGATAAGATCGATATATGGTTTTTTACCGACGATTATCCCTGCCTGGGGGCCCCCCAAAAGTTTATCCCCGCTAAAAGTTACTACATCCGCCCCGGCAAGGATGGAATCCTGAACGCGGGGTTCATAGGGCAGGCCGTAGCGGGTAAGATCCAATAGTACCCCGCTGCCCAGATCCTCCATGACAGCGATATTGTGCTCCCTGGCTAGTTTAACCAGCGGGGAAAGCTTAACCGCAGCTGTAAAACCGATAATTTTGTAATTGCTGGTATGTACTTTCAGAAGAAGGGCGGTATTATCAGTGATGGCCTTTCTATAATCCTTTAAAAAACACTTATTGGTTGTACCAATTTCGACCAGTGCCGTCCCGCTGCTGGACATCACCTCGGGAAGGCGAAAAGAGCCCCCGATTTCCACCAGCTCCCCCCGGGAAACGATGGCTTCCCTCCCCGAAGAAAGGGAGTTGAGAGCAAGAAAAACTGCCCCGGCATTATTATTCACCACCAGGGCGCCCTCGGCCCCGGTTAACCGGCAAAGCAGTTCTTCCACATGTTCATAGCGGGAGGATCTTTTCCCCGTTTCCAGGGAAAGTTCCAGGTTACAATAGCCCTCCCCCACCCGGGCCAGTGCATCGACGGCATCCCGTGCCAGAAGTGCACGCCCTAAATTGGTATGCAGCAGGACTCCGGTAGCATTGAGGACGGGACGCAGGTTGGGATTCATTTTCCCTTGAATTATCTTTACGGCTTCCTGGGCCAGCGTTGCAGGCGAAATGTCCATCTGCAGCAGATCCTGCTCGAAGACGGCAGCCCGGATGGAATTCCTTTTTCCGGCGATTGCTTCCTGGACAGCCTCCACAGCTATCTTACGCGGAACAGTTTCCCTTGCTTCCTGCAGGGCTTTTTCGTGCAGAACCCTTTCCACCGCCGGCAGACAGCGCAAATATCGTTGTTTGTAGTTTTCGGCCATTCCGCCCCCTCCCCATCTGGTTGAGCAAAGAACTTTCCCCCGCAGAAATAGCTGGGGCAGCCCTGGGAATCGTAAATGGTGGCTATCCTCACCGGCGTAGCTTGGAATAGAATGTTATCGCCAGCGGTTATTGTACAAAAGGAAACAGCGGAATAAATCCCGGGATCGCTGCCTATGGATACGTTTTCTCAGGGTACCATCAATTTTATTCGATGCTAAAACGTTCTTTATGTTTACAACCGATGCAAATTAAATCTACATCCCCATCATTCCAGACGAGGACGATACCTTGTTCCCCATCGCAAACAGGACATTTTATAATATGGCTGTTGATTACCAGGGCCTCGGCTTCACCGCTCATAACATCTTACCCTCCTCAAAAAAAATATGGCGGGAGTAGATGGGAATCGAACCCACCGTGGACCTCGTCAGCCCACCACCGGATTTGAAGTCCGAGGACAGCACCAGGCCGCCAACTACCCCCACATGCGTTTTTAAGGGCCTTTGCCCAAAATTTATTTTAACATTATCCCTGCTCTTTTGCAAGAATATCTAAAATGATCGTCACCAGCTCCGGATCGAATTGTGTCCCGGAACACTTTTTTATTTCTGCAATAACCTTTCCATAGGACAAGGGCTTCCTGTAGGGCCGTCCATTCGTTATAACTTCATAAGTATCGGCAATGGCCGCAATACGTGAGAGCAGGGGAATTTTATCCCCGCTTAACCCCCTGGGGTAACCCTTGCCATCCCAACGTTCATGGTGGGCCAAAATTTCTTCGGCCACATGGGCAAAATCTTTGGTAGCCCGGGCAATCCTAAAACCTATTTCCGGGTGTTTCCTGATAATCCCCCATTCCTGTTCGCTTAGCGGCCCCTTTTTGGTTAATATCTCTTCGGGAATGTTTATCTTTCCAATATCGTGCAGCGTAATCAAAAGGCTCAGCCTGGCCATTTCCGAATCGGGCAGCCCTAACTTCTCGCCGACTTGCAAAGCTATGCTCTGCATGCGCCGTGTATGTTCCTCGGTTTCAAAACTTTTGGCCCCCAGTGTTTTCAAGAGGGCTTGTATAACACTGCTCCTGATGCTCCTCCTTTCGGCCAGTTTTTGCTTATACATATAGTTTTCAGCCTCTTTAATGACATCGTTCAAATTCCTGTTAATATTTTCTTTAATAGCAAAACCCAGGGCCAGGGAGATGGGCACATCCTTGATATGTCCCCCCTCACACCTCTTTTTGATCCTTCTGCAGATAGCATCTACCACCCTTTCAGAAGTTTGGGGCAACAGAATAATAAATTCATCGCCACCCCAGCGGGCAATAATATCCTCTTTGCGGCAGGAACTCTCCAGAATTCGCCCCACAGCTTTCAGCATTTCGTCCCCCACCAAATGCCCATAAGCATCATTGACGAGTTTCAGCCCATTTAGATCCGCCATGATGATGCCGATGGGCAGTTGTCTCTCGGTATCAAACCTCTGCATTTCCTCTTCCAGGAAAGCCCTGTTATAAAGCCCCGTGAGGATATCGTGAAAGCTCATGTAGACAATTTTTTCCTCTTTTTGTTTTTGTTCGGTTATCGTCCAGGCAATATCGGCAAAATAGGAGGCAATCTGCACATCCTGTTCTGTATAATCATGTTTCCTGTTGCCAACCCCCATGATGGCGACAATCCTATCCTGACGCATGATGGGCACGACCAGCTCGCGAATAACTTCAACATGGCCCTCCGGCATACCCCGGCGATTGAGCAGTGAGGCATAATCATTGTGGACTACGGGGGCGCGCCGGCGCACGCAATCCGCCCATACGCCGGCTTGAGCCACAGGGTATTGCTTCCCGCTTAAATTACCCATTTTGCAAAATGTTTTCAGCGTCTCCTTGGACCAGGCCTTAAGTGTAAGCATCTTTTCATCTTCGCTGACAAAATGGTAAAACCCAACCGGGCTATCCAAAACAGCACACACTTCAGTAATAGTTCTTTGCAGCAAGGCCTCCAGGGTATTATCATAGGAAAAAGAGAGAAGGTTTAGCCTGGCCTGCATGAGCATCTCGGTCCGCTTGCGCTCGGTTATATCCCGGCAAACGGCAACTATTTCCACATCCTCCTCCCCGCTGTCAATTAATTTTTGTTGTTCCAAAAGCCACAGATAGTAGCCTTCCGCATGCCTCAGCCTATATTCAAATTGTACGGGTTCCCTGCTCTTCAGCAACTTATAGATATTTGACCTGATTAGGCCGGCGTCCTCCGGGTGAAAAGAATCCCTCCAGAGGCCTGGGTTTTGCATGATCTCTTCCGGCTCAAAACCGCATAAATTTTTTACATTCTGATTGATATAGGTTACCACCGGCCGCCCTTGTTTTATTTTATAGGAATAGATAACCGCCAGGGTGTTGGAGAGGATGGTGCTAAGGCGTTCCTCACTTTTCTGCAGTGCAGCTCTGGATAGGTATTGTTCAGTTATATCAGTGATTACGATAATTGCTCCGACGATTTTACCGGCAGAGTCCCGGATGGGAGCCGCCCGATCAGCAATCCTGCGCCTTGTCCCATCCCGGACAACGAGGGCAGCGCCTTCTTTCAAACCAACTGTCCGGCCGGTCTGCGTAACCCGGCTAATCGGAGTGGGCACTGGTTTCCCCGTCTTTGCCGTAATAACCTGAAATACTTCTTCAAAAGGCCGGCCCAGTGCCTCCCCCGCTTTCCAGCCGGTCAGTATTTCCGCCTGATAATTGAAACGGGTAATTTTCCCGTCCAGGTCGGTGGCAATTACGCCATCGCCAATGGAATTCAAGGTTATGGAAAGATTTTCCCTGCTTTCCTCCAGTACCTTTTCCATTTGATTGCGTTCGATGACGCGGTTGATATGGTGTGCTATTATCTCCAATACTAATTTTTCTTCCTTTGAGAAGAGCTCCTCCTGGCAAGACGGCTGTTCGGGATAACATGCTTTTATCGAGCCGACCTGTTTGCCGCCAAGTTCCAATGGCGAGGAAATGCAATATGGGGATGGCCGGCAGTTCCCCGTTTTGTAGTGCCGCCCGGCATAAGCGATGCACACACATATATCTTCGGGGCAACGAAAAGATGGAGGCAAAATCTTCGCGGTTTCCTGCAGAAGTTCCTCAAGATTGCTTTTTTTGTTGCGAATCAATAGAGAAAAAGTATAAAGGCAGTCAAGTTTTCTATTTTGTTTTTCTTTTGCCTTTTTATCGGTTATATCGTGGAAAATGGCAGAAAAATATTTGTTCCCCTCGCCACAAACGGTAACCTCAAAGTGACGCCTGCGGGAGGGAAAATAATGCTCGAACCTTTCTGCCCCGCCCCCCTGGGCAATACGGTCAGAAGCCCCGATCAGCCCCGCAAAAGGATATTCTTCCAGCCCTGGTATTTCTGTTATTCTTTTGCCCGCGATATTTTTCTTTTTCAGCCCTGTTATTTTTTCGAAGGACGGATTTACATCAAGAAATAGAAGATCAGCCTTATTTTCTTCGTCCAATATAATTTGGTGATGTGCAAAGGCATCAGGCAAATTTTGCAGGAGCAAACGGATCACCCCTCAATAACGGTTAATAACAAGACAAATCACCGCGCCCAAAAAGAGGGCGCCATTAGAAGTGTCATCGCCCTCAATGCTCCCCATCCTTTGAATTCGTTTATAGGAGGTGCGGCAACGCGGGATAATTCTTAGTGAAGCCCTGCCGAAGGCTGGTTTTCAGAGAAGAGAGGTTCTTGCCTATGTTGGCCCTATTCCAACTATTATGTTTTTTCAACTCCCCTTGCATCTTAAACTGTGGATTGACTGTAAATTTTTAGCATTTTCCCATATTTATTCTACATCGGTGAGCAGAATCCTTCAAATATTAAAAATTCTAAGGTTGAGCTTGGGCATTTTGCAAAAGGGAAAGATAATACTCGGCAGCTTGCGCTTCTGGAGAATCTTCCGGAGCATACTCTAACGCTTTTTCCAGATGAGCCTTGGCCTCTTCCTCCCGTTCAAGGCTGGAAAGAAACAAAGCAAAATACAGCTGGGCCACGGTATTTTCTTCCTCCTGGTCAAGTGTTTTTTTAAAATACTCCTCGGCAGTGCCGTGATCCTGCTGGGAAAGTGCCAGAAAAGCAATGTTAAGAGTAATTTCCGGGGATATTTCCCCGTTTTCAACGGCCTGAATCAGGTATTTACGACTTTTTATCCCGTACTTGTTTCCTTGGTTTTCGAGGCCTTGCTGCCAGGAAATCGTAGCCATATTATAAAGGAGGGTGCCCAGTTTCGCTGCAAGCGGGCCATCCCCCGCATTGCGCTTTAGGGACTTCTCATATCCGGCAGCTTCCTCCTCCAGTTTAAGAAGAGCAGGATCCTTGGCAGCATCCAGGCCGCCCGTCAAAAAATCGACAAAGCCAAGCACGGCGCTTAGCACCAGGCCCGCCACCAGAAAAAGAGCTACTGCCCCGTAAAGAATCTGTTTTCGGCGAATTCTTTTTTGTCCTTTGCTGCTTCGCGTCATCTAACCGACCACCTTACCATAATAATAATACGTCACCTCAACGACTATAGCTTACCGGCCGGGAAAACCTGCCGGTTGCCGGACAGGAAGAAGCCGGATAAATACTATTCCTCCAGCACGAGTAAGGAGGCGCAGTTCTCACAATA
>CAZAQM010000043.1:9075-12029 GCA_964487385.1 uncultured Dethiobacter sp. | reverse complement strand
TATGGAATTATACCATGAAAATCATTAGCGGGCAAATTGAGGGAAATTATCGTTGGAACAGGCAGGAAAGCAGGGATGAAAGGGGAAAATATTTAAGTGGACACTCAGGATGGGAGGTGCTTTTCATTTTATGTCAAAATATCAAATTGTGACCGACCCGGAAAGGCTTATCTTTGCCATGGACATCGGGACCTGCAGCGTGGTGGGCATTGTCTGCCATCCGGAAAACGATCGGCTCCGGGTTCTCACCTCGGAGATAGCTTTCCATCCCGAAAGGGATATGTTCGATGGCCAGATACAGAATATTGAAGGCGTTGTGAAAACCTCCCGGGAAGTAAAAAAACGCATCGAAAAACGCCTGGGAATTCGCCTGGAGAAGGTTTCCATCGCCGCGGCAGGTAGGGCGTTGCGGACTTGCCGCTATTTGCTGGAAAGAGAATTTCCCCAAAAACAAAGGTTTCGGCAGGAGGAGATCGCCTCCTGGCAATTGGATGCCGTGGAAAAAGCCCGGCAAACCCTGGCCGGGGAAGAAACCTCCACTACTGCCGATCGTTACTACTGCGTGGGGTATACGACCGTGGCCTATTATCTGGACAAGTACCCCATTACAAGCCTGATCGGGCAGAGGGGCAGCAGAATGGGCATCGAAGTCCTGGCTACATTTCTCCCCCAGGTAGTCATCGACAGCCTGCTCGCCGTCGTGGAAAAGCTGGAGCTGACCGTTCACAACCTGACCCTGGAACCCATTGCCGCCTTGAATGTGACCATTCCTCCCGAATACCGCTCTTTAAACCTCGCCCTGGTCGATGTGGGCGCCGGCACCACGGATATCGCCCTGACCCACAAGGGCGCTGTAAGCGGTTATGCCATGGTTCCGCTGGCCGGCGATGAAATCAGCGAACATCTCGCCGAAACATACCTGCTGGATTTTAAGACAGCCGAAGCGCTAAAGCTGAAACTGACCCAAAAAAAAGCAAAGATCTCCTTTAAGGATATCCTCGGAAACAGCTACCAGCTTCCGGCAGAAAACATTTTGGCCATTCTGGAACCGGCGGTGGAAAAACTGGCCTCTGAGATCACCGCGGTGATTAAAGAATACAATGATGGCCCTCCCCGGGCAGTGTTTCTCATCGGCGGGGGAAGCCAGACACCCGGCCTCAAGGAAAAGATTGCCGAGATGCTGGGCTTGCCCCATAAAATGGTGGTCATACGGGGAAGGGATATTATCCAGGGCATCTCTTATACAGGGAAAAAGCTAAAAGGGCCCGAGTCTATCACCCCCTTCGGCATAGCCGTCTCGGCGCTGCAAAAAAATTACTTTGGTTTTTCCTATCTGACGGTTAACGAAAAGGTGGTTCGTCTGCTGGATACAGAAAACCTCAAGGTGGGGAATGCGCTCATCGCTGCCGGATTCAGCTCGCAAAGGATGCTGGGCAGGCGCAGCCCGGGGCTTAAAATTTATATTAATGGCAAGGAAAAATTTTTTCCCGGGCATGCCGGCGAAAGTGCCGCTATAAGCGTCAATGGGGAGGCAGCCTCCCTGGAAACGATTATAAAAAACAATGATAAGATCTCTGTCGAAGAAGCCAAAGATGGCCCCCCCCTGGCAATAAAAATCAAAGATGTCATTCCTCCGGATAACATCCACATTTTCCTGGAGGGTCAACCCTGCCCCCTCCCGCTGTCGATCTATCTCAATGGCAGAAAGACCGGGGCCGAAACGCTTCTCCGGGATGGGGACAAGCTGGAATGGCATTTTATCAGTTTGGGAACACTGCTGGAAAAGATGAGCTCCGAAACAAAAGCCTCCGGCTGGAAGGTGAATGGTTTGGAAGCCGGCCCGGAACAACAACTCTTTCCTGGTGACAGGATAACAAAGCATGCGGATAAAAAGGAAAAGGAAGAAGAAACGGCGGAGGCAAAAGATAATATTCCGTCACTGATCGTCCATGTAAACGATAAACCGATCAGCATTCCGGCGCTACCCGCCCCCACTTTTGTCAGCATCTTTGATCATATCGATTTCGATCGCAGCAAACCACGGGGTAAGCTGATCATGATCCATAACGGGGAACCGGCTTCCCTGACGGGAAAGCTATACGGCGGGGATCGGATTGCTATTTTTTGGGGACAGGACCACAATTAAGGGAATATTGAGTATAAAAAAGCCTTATTTGCCAATTAAAAGAGGGATTTACTTATTTATGTAAAAAAGGTATTGACCTCTCACAGTAATTACCTGTATAATATTTCTTGGC
Source organism: uncultured Dethiobacter sp. (assembly GCA_964487385.1). Taxonomy (GTDB): domain Bacteria; phylum Bacillota; class Dethiobacteria; order DTU022; family UBA8154; genus DUNV01. The sequence continues at coordinate 9,771 of CAZAQM010000043.1, read as the reverse complement.
GGTATATGTCGAAAACTGTAAAAGGGGTGAGAGGGGTTGAAATCGACCGGAATTGTGAGGAAGGTGGATGAATTGGGGAGAGTGGTCATCCCCATTGAGCTGCGCCGGACCTTGGGGATCAGCATTAAGGATGCCCTGGAGATTTATGTCGATGGGGAAAAAATCATATTAAAGAAATACGAACCGGCATGCATTTTCTGCGGAAACGCCGAGGGAATTATCCAATTCAGCGGGCGGATCGTGTGCCAGGATTGTATTAACAAAATGTCGGACTAGTATATATTTTTTTAGCAAGGGCTTTATCGATAGATTGCACTGCCGGGCATCCTGTTTTTATAACTGGAAGCCCTTTTTTTTAGGTCGGATCGCTCTGTTTTTTTAACTCCAGGATCAACTGGTAGGCCTGCCTTCTGGAGAGGGGCAAAACGGCGGCAACCCTTTTGGCCGCTTCGGCAGGCGTACTGCCATCTTTTAAATGCTGCAGCAATTTTTTTTGGACTTCCACTTTTCCCGTAGTCAAATCAACCGGGGAGGAACGGGCCGGCGAAGCAGAACCGGCGGCTGCAGTATCGAGAGGGGAGATGACGAGGGTAATTTCCCCCTTCGGCGCACCCCGGGAGAGATACTCCAACAGGGCGCCAGGCGTCCCCCTGAGCACCTCCTCAAATTTTTTGGTGAGCTCTCTGCAGAGGGTCG
>CAZAQM010000043.1:0-8975 GCA_964487385.1 uncultured Dethiobacter sp. | reverse complement strand
GGCGTCCCCCTGAGCACCTCCTCAAATTTTTTGGTGAGCTCTCTGCAGAGGGTCGTCTCCCTTTTTTCCATCACCTCGGCCATCTCCCCCAGGGTTTCCAGGAGGCGGTGCGGTGATTCGTAGAGGACGACAGTTTTTTCTTCTCCGGAGATGGCCCTTAGCTCTCTATGCCGTTGGCTTTTTTTACGGCTCAGGAAGCCCCAAAAAACAAATTTTGTGCCCGGATAGGCAGCGTGCGCCAATGCGGCCAGGACTGCGGAGGCTCCGGGTAAAACGCTGTAGGGAACTCCTTCCCCAATTAATTTGCGGATCAGGAAAAAGCCGGGATCGGACACGCCAGGCATGCCGGCATCGCTGAGCAGGACAACCCTTGCCCCCTCTTTAAGCCTGTCAATGATTTCCCGGCTCTTTTTCTCCCTGTTCGCCTCGCGGTAAGCGGTAAGCGGGGCTTTGATACCGTAGTAATTCAACAGCTTTTGGGTATGACGGGGGTTTTCCGCGGCGACGAGATCAGCACATTGAAGACAATCCAGGACCCTGAGCGTGATATCGCGCAAATTGCCTATCGGCGTGGCACAAAGATAGAGGGTCCCCCCGGCAAAATTCTCAGCTTCCTTTTTTTTCCCCATAGGCAAAATTTCTCCTCAACTCGCAAGGGATGATGATTGAGCACAGCGGAGCACTACTCTTAGGCCGGTTCCCAGGGTTATTGCGCCGTTTTTTTGTCCACTTCCTCCACGGGAAATTCCTCTTTGCGCAAGTCCTCCAGCAGTTCAACGAGGAGGGTTTTCTTTAAAAAATTGGAACTGATTACCTTGCCGTCGCCATGGGGCGTAATAACCATTTCCCCGGCGGCGGGAAAATCCCCCTTGGCATATTCATATTGTTCCGCCTCGTAGCGCAGGCAACACATCAGTCGCCCGCAAATACCGGAAATTTTGGTGGGATTGAGGGAAAGGTTCTGTTCCTTGGCCATGCGGATGGAAACGGGCCCAAAGTCCCCGAGGAAAGTAGCGCAACAGAGCCCGCGGCCGCAGGGGCCCATCCCCCCAATAATTTTTGCCTCGTCGCGGACGCCAATTTGTCTGAGTTCGATGCGCGTGCGGAAGACAGAGGCCAGGTCCCTGACCAGCTCACGGAAATCAACCCGGCCTTCCGAAGTGAAATAGAAAATAATTTTATTGTGATCGAAGGTGTACTCCACATCGACAAGCTTCATTTCCAGTTTGTGTTTCTCCACTTTTTCCTGACAGATCCTCAGTGCCTCTGCTTCCTTCTGCTTATTGTCGTCGATCTGTTTGTAATCCATTTCTGTGGCAATCCTGCGGATTAACCTAAGGGGAGGCACGATCTCGTCTTCCTCCACTTCCCTGCTTTCCTGCACTATCTCTCCAAATTCCAAACCCCTGCTGGTTTCCACGATGGCGCCCTGACCGGCTTCCAGCTCCAAGTTTCCGGGATCAAAGTAATATATTTTGCCGGCACGGCGAAAACGTACTCCAACTACTTTCGGCAAATCAGACAACCCCTCTCATCTTAAGCAAAAATACTTCCAATGCCAGGCGCCGGTTAACATTGCCAAACAGCTCGCCTTGCAGCTCCAACAGAGCTTGGCAAACCCTTTCCAGGTTGAATAAATGGTTTTTCACCCCGTCAAGACAGGAATAAAGCCTGCGGCGGAATACCAACAAAAAGGCCGCAATTATTTCCTGCAGATCATCCCTGCGGGAAAGCTCTTCGGCCAGGGGAAACAGTTCTTCTATGGCAGAGCTTTCCGCGCGCCTGAGCAGCGATAAAGCTTCCTCAAATTTTTCCTGCCAACCCTCCCGGTCAAGCATCTCCAGGGCCCTTCCCGGGTTACCTTCGGAGAGCGAGATTAGAAGTTCCCGCTGGGAAGGCGGCAAGTCCTTTTTACCCTCCAGCAGCTGTGACATATCTTCATGGGAGAGCGGCCGCAGAAAAAAATGCGCACAGCGGGAAAGAATCGTTTTCAGCAAGGCCCAGGGACGTGCGCTGAGCAGGAGGAAAACCAGATCCTCGGGGGGTTCCTCCAGGATCTTGAGGATGCTGTTCCCGGCCGGGAGGGTAAGCCGATCCGCCTCAAAAATGATGCAGATTTTTTTTTGGCCTTCAGTAGAGAGATAAAAAAACCTCTCCTTTAATTCCCTTAGTTGTTCGATCTTGATCGATGATCCCTGCGGCCTGATCTGAAACAGGTTCGGGTGGTTTCCGCTGGCCGTTTTACGGCAGGAGAGGCATACGCCGCAGGGAGGATTTTCTGCGCTGCAGTTGAGCGCCTGGGCAAAGAGAAGGGCCAGGGTTTTTTTCCCGCTGCCATCAGGCCCGGCAAAAAGATAAGCATGGTTAATTTCGCCGCGGGCAAGGGTTCTCCTCAGGGCCCCAACCAACAAATCCTGACCGGCTATTTGCTCAAATCCCACGTAATTTCCTCTCTCTCCAGGCAAGATGTTCTGTGCCTTTACCTGCCTTGCCAAAAAGCATTCAAGAAGGCAACAATTTTTTGACCTGCTGCCAGATGGACAGGTGTATTTCTGCGGGCGGTTTTTCCGCATTGATGAGCAAAACCCTTTGTGGATTCCGCCTGGCCAGCTGCAGAAAACCTTCTCTGACCAGATCGTGAAAACGCATATTTTTTTGTTCAACCCGATCCCCGCCCGCATATTCCGCCGTTTTTTTCTTCAGCCGCCCCAATCCCTTTTCCGCCCGCAGATCCAAAAGAAACGTTTTATCCGGCTGGAGCGCCCCTGTCGCCCCCCCCGTCGCCCAAAGATTGAGCTTTTCAATCATTTCCAGATCCCCGCCGCCGGCATAACCCTGATAGACGATGCTGGAATCGATAAAGCGATCGCTGATCACTGCTATCCCCTTTTCCAGCGCAGGCCGGATAACCTGTTCGACCAGCTGCACGCGGGCGGCACAGTAAAGGAAGACCTCGCAGGGAACGGTCATCTCGCTAAAAAGCGGATTTAAAAGTATTTTGCGCACCTCTTCGCCAATAGGCGTGCCTCCGGGTTCTCTGGTCAGCAAGGCCGGCAGCCCCAAAGATGTAAATTTCTCCAAAAGCATCTGCGCCTGGGTCGTTTTTCCAGCGCCATCGGGCCCCTCAATGCTGATAAACAATCCCTTTTCGCATCTAATTGCCAATTGGTCCCCCCCGCTTCCCTAGTTATTCTACCACAACCTGCGTTTTTCTCACAACGGTTATTCTTCTTAGCAAGGGATCCCCTGCCCCCTGAAAAAGAACCCCTTCAGCCTTCTTCCTTTGCAGAAAATGGGCGAGTTCGACAGTAATGATCTCTCCGGGTGCTACAACGGGAATCCCCGGAGGGGAGGCAACGATCATTTCCGCGCAGATCCGCCCCGGAGCATCCTCCAGCAGAAGGGAACACTTGGATGACTCCATAGCTTCCCGGGGGGAAAGCAAAAAGGAAGTAAAATTTCCCTCCCCCGGGCTAAAAAAGGCTGCCGGAAATTCCTGCGGCGGAAGCCGCCAGGGGTGAGCTTTTTTATTGCTGCCATAAAGGAAGGAACGAATCCCGATCAGAGCCTTGAGGAAGGATCCATGGTGATGAGCCAGTTGGGATGGACCGCCGATGGCCAGCAAATAACCGTCCGCCTCCAATTCCACCCGATACCCGCTTTGGGCCAGCAAATCGGCAAATCGTCTGCCCTTGCCCCGGGGAAACAACAGGGTAAGGCGCGAGGGGTCCAGGCCAAAGCCCATTTTCTCCACATTTTCGGCTCGCAGAAAAGCAAACCCCTCCCGGCAAAGATCCCGGCGGAGACCCTGCCCCCAGGCCCACATACGGGAAAATATTTCCCTGCCCTGCAGTGCCATCTGCCGCCGGACCAGATCCAGGGAGATCATCACCGGATATGAGGGACTGCTGGTCTGCAATGCCTGGAGCCAAAAATTAATATTCCGGCCCTCCATCCCCTTTCCCAGGTGTAAAAAAGCCCCCGGCGTCAGCGAGCCAAGGGATTTATGGGCGCTCTGCAGCCAAATATCGGCCCCGGCCCCGGCGCTATGGGGAAGCCTGTCCCCATAAAAAGGAAAATGAGCCCCATGGGCCTCATCGATGGCCAGCAGCACCCCGTATTCAGCCGTAATTTTGCGTATGGCCGGAAGGTCGGCAGCAACGCCCCAATAGGAAGGGGAGGTAATCAGCGCCAAAACTGTATCCGGGTGCTCCCGCAGCGCCTTTTCCACGGAAAGGGGCGAGACGTTGAGGGGAAAACCCGTAGAGGGTTCCCTTTCCACGGGCAGATAGATTGGCCTGGCTCCGGAGAGGATGATCCCATGCAAAGCTGCCTTGTGGGCCAGCCTCGTCAGGAGAATTTTTTTTCCGGAGGGCGCATAGGCCATCAAGAGGGACAAAAGGCCGCCGGTAACCCCGTTGACTAGAAAAAAGGTTTTTTCAGCCTTAAAAAGGCGGGCAGCCAGTTCCTGAGCTTTTTTAATAGCTCCCCTGGGCAGATGCAAATCATCCAAAGGAGCCAGTTCTGTCAGATCCCATTTCATAGCCGAGGCAAATCCCGCCCGCCGGAGCCAGGGGGCGCCCGGACCGCCTCCATGCAGGGGTACATGCAAGGATTCGGCCCCGCTGCGGATAAAACGGCGCGTCGCCCGGTATAATGGGGCATTTAACTGGGATAAGCTGCGCTTAAAGAAAACCACCTGCTTTGTTCAAGCGTTAGCAACCGGGCATGGTAAAACCTCGCTTAATATTTGTTTAATCTTTTCCACATAATCATCATAACTTTTCTCCGACCCGGAGCAGTTCGCTATTTTTTTCTCACATTCCAGACAGATAAAATTATTAAAAAGACAAATACCCTTTTCCGCCGCAGAGGAACAGAGGACACATTCTTTTTGGGCAGGAACTGCCACCATCTTCACCACCCTGCAATAACTAGCGGAAGCCTTAATACATAAGCAATATTTTGTTTATGCGTCATCGCTGCGAAGGCTTCCCCTTCATAGTATATGAGGCGAACAATAAAATGTCCCATGGAAAACCGCTTTAGCGCAGGGTATAATTGGGAGCTTCTTTTGTAATCTGCACATCATGGGGATGGCTTTCCAGCAGGCCCGCATTGGTGATGCGCACAAATTTGGTTTTGGTCTGCAGCTCCTTAATAGTTTGGACGCCGCAATAGCCCATCCCGGCACGGAGGCCGCCGGTCATCTGAAAGACGATATCGGAAACTGTCCCCCGATAGGGAACCCGGCCCTCGATCCCCTCGGCAACCACCTTTTGTTCGTCTTCCTGAAAATAGCGATCACGCCCTCCTTCCTTCATGGCGCCCACAGAGCCCATTCCCCGGTAAACTTTATAGCTGCGCCCCTGATAAATTTCCATTTCTCCCGGGCTTTCCTCCGTCCCGGCAAAAAGACTGCCGATCATCACCACGTCGGCCCCGGCGGCCAGAGCCTTGGTAATATCCCCTGAATACTTTATTCCACCATCGGCTATCACGGGGATATTGTAGCTATGTGCCACCTGGGAGACATCAAAAACAGCGGTAATTTGCGGAACGCCGATGCCGGCTATGACCCTCGTCGTGCAGATCGAGCCCGGGCCCACCCCAACCTTGAGGGCATCGGCCCCGGCACGAATCAGGTCGCGGGCCGCCTCAGCCGTGGCAATATTGCCGGCAATGACGTTTGCCCTGGGGTAGGTTTCCTTAATATTTTTCACCATCCGGACAACCAGTTCCTGGTGGCCATGGGCTGTATCGACCACGAGAATATCAGCTCCTGCCTCCAGAAGGGCGCCCACCCGGCCAATCGTATCTCTGCTGATCCCCACAGCAGCCCCAACGAGCAATCTGCCATTCTCATCCTTGGCCGATTTGGGATAGGCAATGGTTTTTTCGATATCCTTGATGGTAATGAGCCCTTTGAGCATAAAATCCTCATCGACGATGGGCAGCTTTTCTATTTTATGCTTGGCCAGGATCCCCTGGGCCTCATCCAGCGTGGTTCCCTGCGGGGCGACGATTAAATTATCTTTGGTCATCACATCTTTGATTAACTGGCTGAAATCCCTTTCAAAGCGCAGGTCGCGGTTGGTAATGATCCCCACAAGCTTGCCTTCCACTGTGATGGGCACACCGGAGATGCGGTACCTTTCCATCAGGGCTGCGGCATCATTGATCGTATGCATGGGAGAAAGAAAGAAGGGATTGGTTATTACACCATGTTCAGAACGTTTAACCCGATCAACTTCTGCTGCCTGCCTTTCCAGGGGCATATTGCGATGGATAACCCCCAGGCCCCCTTCCCTGGCCACGGCAATAGCCATGCGGGATTCCGTAACGGTATCCATCCCGGCACTCATAATAGGAATATTCAATCTAATCCTGGCCGTCAAATTGGTTTGGATATTGGCATCCCGCGGCAAAATTTTGGAGCGTGAAGGCATCAGCAAGACATCGTCAAAGGTAATTCCTTCTTTACTAAAGCGTTCATCCATTGTCTATCCCCCGCATTTTCTTCCCAAAATTTTATTCATCATAGCAAAAAACCCCTTGCTGTGTCAACTTATGCGCAAACCAAAGCCGACAAAAAGATCTATCCTTTGCCATTTTATTATCGTATGTTAAAATAGGTACCGGCTATTTTTAAAAATCTTCTGAAAGGGGCTTTAAATGATGCTGTGGGAAAAACAGGGACCCGAAAATACCGGCGGGACCGCCAGGGCTGCCCTGCAAAGGGCAGGCGAGCTTGGTATAGACAACATTGTCGTAGCTTCCAACACCGGGGAGACAGCCCAGTATTTTTTAGATAAGAATCTTATCATTACCTGCGTCACACACCAAAGCGGTTTTAAAAACCCGGGGACAAATGAGATGAACAGGGAAATGAGGGAAAAACTTAGCGCAAAAGGAGTGCAGATCCTTACCACCACCCATCTGCTGGCCGGTATAGACAGGGGGATTCGTCTAAAATTCGGCGGGATATACCCGGCAGAAATAATCGCCTCCTCCCTGCGAATCTTAGGGCAGGGAGTTAAAGTATGCGTAGAAATTGCCTGCATGGCCCTGGACGCGGGACTAATCCCTTACCGGGAGGAAGTAGTATCTGTAGCAGGAAGCGTGCGAGGCGCAGATACTGCCTGCATCATCGTACCTGCCCATTCACACCAATTTTTTGATACTGTGGTCAAGGAAATTATCTGCATGCCCCGGGAAAGATAAATCGATCCCCGGCGCGGGACTGCGGTTCCTAGGGTTAAGGAGTTAACAACCTGGGGGCACAGCCTGCCCCCAAGTTGTTAATTGTTACGCTTGCTTCGGCCATCCCCGGAAATAGCAAACCCATCAATGCCCTGGCAACAGCTATCTTTGGCCAATAAAGATCTGGGTAAACATCTTGCCGTATGGCCCTCCATCGACAATGCCTATTCCCACATGGGTAAAGTTTGCCTGCAAGATATTCGCCCTGTGTCCCGGGCTGTTCATCAAGGACTGATGGGCGCGGGCAACGGTGGGCGCCCCGGCAATATTCTCTCCGGCAAGAAGATATGTAATTCCTGCCCCGGCAATCATTTCAAAGGGCGATCCATAGGTAGGCGATTGATGGGCAAAGTACCCCAGCTCGATCATATCCGCACTCTTCAGGCGGGCAAGGCCGACGAGCCCCTCATGAATCTGCAATGGCTCAAGTCCTGCCCGGCGGCGTTCTTCGTTAACCGACTGCCACATCTCCTCTTCCTCTGCTGTAAGGACTGAATCCTGCCCGGGTTCCTCACTGGGTTCCTCACCGGGTTCCTCACCGGGTTCCTCACCGGGTTCCTCGGCGGGCTCCTCGGCGGGCTCCTCACCGGGCTCTGGCACCGGTTCCGGTAATGGCCCAGGGATCGGCCTTGGTAGAGGTTTTAACATCGGCTTATATCCCGGAGCTGTTTTAAACTTCGCTGACCAGCCGTGAAGATGGTATTGCTTGTTAGCGGTAAAACTATTAGAACTGCAATATTTCTTCGTTTCACCATTTTTAGAGGGGACTGTAAAACGGCAGACAATCGGTTGGGAATCTCCTCTCTGGCAACCCTCCTCCAGATAAATTTTTAACGGCAACCTCTGCCCGTCTGCCCCCCCGTTCCCCTGATTAATACAGGCAGCAGCGGGAGAAGCCAGGGTGACCAGCAGCAACAACAAGGTAAATATAACCGGTAACATTCTTTTCTGAACAGCCATTTCCTTTTGTTCTCCTTTCTTACAGTTAATGTAATACTTTGTCTAATTATAGTTAACCTGCAACATTTTCACAAACTGCCTGTCCTCTCCTCAGCTGTTTCCTCCTACCTTTAACTGGAAAGGATCCCCATAAAAGTCCTTTATCGTATCTTTCAGGTAAGATTGGCATCCCCCTATAACGATAACAAATTATGGCAACAGTAAACCATCCAGGTAAAAACCGGAAAGGGCGCCTAAAAAACTGGCCCCCTTTCCGGTTGTCTTTCATTTCCCTTCAGGCAAGAAGCTGCCCGAGGAAATTCCTGCCTCTAACATAACCTTGCCCAAAGTTAAGGAATAAAGATCACATCGCCTGGATAAATGAGATCGGGATTTTTGATCTGGGGATTGGCGGCAATCAGTGCATTGAGCGAAACACCAAAACGCTGGGCGATGAGGAAGAGTGTATCCCCCTTTTGCACGGTATACCTCCGCGGACGGGGCGGTTCCGGCGGGTGCGGAGGCCTCGGCGGGTGCGGAGGCCCAGGCGGGTGCGGAGGCCCAGGCGGGTGCGGAGGCCCAGGCGGGTGCGGAGGCCTCGGCGGGTGCGACGAACCTTGCGGAATAAAGACCACATCGCCTGGATAAATGAGATCGGGATTCTTGATCTGGGGATTAGCGGCAATCAGTGCATTGAGCGAAACACCAAAACGCTGGGCGATGAGGAAAAGTGTATCCCCCTTCTGCACAGTATATCTTTTTCCCGGCGGGCC
>CAZAQM010000042.1:888-12138 GCA_964487385.1 uncultured Dethiobacter sp. | reverse complement strand
GCATGTCAAAAGAAGTAGATCCAATGGTAAAAGCAAGGGAAATAATGGATAAAGAAAAAGAAGTAATGACAAAAGAGGTCATGGAAAGGATAAAATATTGGTCAGAAAAAAAAGACACTTATGAGGTAATTGGGCAAAAGGTTACAAGGATCGATGCTAAAAGCAAAGCATTGGGCAGCGCTGTTTTTGTCGATGATTTGATGCTGCCAAATATGTTACATGGAAGGATTCTCAGATCTCCTTATGCCCATGCGCGCATTGTCAATATTGACACAAGCAAAGCTGAACAACTGCCTGGCGTAAAAGCAGTTCTTACCGGCAAGGATGTTCCCAAGGTTTACATGGCCGCCATTGACGTGAAGGACGAGCCGTTTTTAGCTTGGGACGGTATTGTAAGGTTCGTTGGGCAAGAGGTAGCCGCTGTCGCAGCTACAAGCAAAAGAATAGCGGAGGAAGCAATTGGCCTGATCAAAGTGAACTATGAGGAGCTTCCGGCGGCAATTACCATAGATGAAGCCATATGTGCTGATGCTCCCAAAGTTCATGATGAAATAATTTTACTAAAGGCTGATCCAGATATATTTGAAAAAGTAAAACTCGAAAACAATATTGCCTATGATATCTCCTATGAGCGGGGCGATCCGGAACAGGGTTTTAAGGATGCAGATGTTATTGTCGAAGATGAATTTCTTTATAAGAATGTGATAGCCGCCTATATGGAACCTGATGGGTGCGTGGCTGACTATGATTTGGGCGAAGAAAAAATTACCCTCTATATTGGCAGTCAGTGGCCATCCAATGTTAAAGACGTTGTATCGCGCAATCTGGGGTTTTCCCATAATAAAATCAGAGTGATTCAGTACGCTGTTGGCGGTGCCTTTGGTTCTAGATTTACAGCCAACCAGTTACACCATATTACCGCTTTGTTGTCGATGAAAACATGTAAGCCCGTTAAAACCATTTTAACAAGGGCAGAAGATATGATAACGATGCGCTCGCGTGGCGATATGAAACTTTGGATGAAATTTGGCGCCAAAAAAGATGGTACAATTGTAACTGAGCAGACAAAAATGCTTGTTGATAACGGAGCATACCAGTACATTAATAGACGCAGATCGCTGCATATGCTCGAAAGGCAAGACGCGGTTTACCGTTTTGGCAGTGCAAAACACGAGGTAAAGAACATCTACACAAACAAAACGCCTTGCGGCACTTACAGAAGTTTTGGCGATGCTCAAATGGGTTGGGCCCGGGAATCACTAATGGATATGTTAGCTGAAAAGCTAAATATGGATGCTGTCGAGATCAGGCTGAAAAATGCCACGCAAACGGGTGAGATTACCATTAACGGTTGGCATATTAAAAGCTGTGGTTTAACAGAATGCCTTAATAAAGCCAGTGCGGCCATAGGATGGGAAAAGGGCGATGCCAATAAAAACCGTTTTTTGGGAATTGCCTGCACTTGCCATGAAACTGATGACCGTTCTTCTGATGGTTTTGGCGGTTCTGTCAGCTATATCAAACTCCTTGAAGACGGGACTGCCCGCCTATATACCGGAGAGGCTGAATTTGGGCAAGGTGCACATAATGCTGTTGCGATGGTTGTTGCGGAAGAGCTTGGCATCCCATTAGAAAAAATTGACGTCGTGCCCCAAGATACGGATAGAACTCCCTGGGGATTTGGCTCTACAGGCAGCAGAGTTATGAGCGCAGGAGTGAACGCCACTTATTTAGCCTGCCAAGATGCCAAAACGAAGGCTGTTGATGTCGCTGCTGAAATGCTAAAAATTGACCCCGAAGACCTGGAATTTAAAAAAGGCAAAATATATCTGAAGGGTTCTTCTGAAGCGGCTCTTTCCTTAGTAGAGGCTGCTCAATATTCTATGCGCAGGTTGGGAGGCTCCATGATTGTAGCCGAAGGGATAGACGAACGCTGGGACACAGAATATGTTTTAAAAACGACTCACCCAACGCATTACGGCCCCGGGGTTGATGCAACCTATTACGATACAACGGCGGTTGAAATTGAGGTTGATACAGAAAACGGTGAGATCAAGCTATTGAACGTTGTCGTTGCTGATGATTGCGGGAAAATAATTGATCGGAAACAGCTGGAAGGACAAGTGGACGGAGCAACAGTGCAAGGCATTGGAGCAGCGCTATCTGAAGAAATAATTGTTGACAGCAAAGGCAAGATAACCAATCCCAGCTTTACTGATTACAAAGTTCCTTTCGCTTCAGATGTGCCTCCAATTGAAAGAATCTTTGTGGAATCAATAGAACCGGGGTTTGCCTACGGATGCAAGGGGGGCGGCGAGTCGCCGGGGATAGGTTCAATTGTGCCGGCGATTGCTAACGCTCTTTATAGATCGCTGGGCATACGAATTAAATCGACCCCGATTACTAGAGAAAAAGTTTTAAAGGCATTGAGCGAAAAGGAGGGCCAAATAGTATGATGGGCATGAGATATTATGAACCACAGAGTGTTAGTGAGGCAGTATCCTTACTTGATAAATATAAGGGGGAAGCAAAAGTTGTTGCCGGTGGGACGGATCTCGTTGTTGGAATGAATAATTACCATATAGTACCAAAATGCCTTGTTAACCTAAACACAATATCAGGGCTTGATTGTCTAAAATTTAAAGAAGGAATGGGACTAAAAATCGGTGCGCTTGCAACCATTACTTCCCTGCAGGAATCAGAGGAATTGAAAGAAAAGTACCCTATGATCTATCAGGCAGCCAACCAGTTTGCCAACCCGGCCATACGCAATATGGCAACTGTAGGCGGCAACCTGTGTAATGCTGCGCCCTCTGCCGATATGGCTCCATCATTGATAGCGCTGGCAGCGAAAGTTAAAATTGCCGGGCCTAATGGTGAAAGAATCATTCCTTTGGAAGAATTCTTTGCAGGGGCGAAAAAAACAGTCCTCCAGGCAGGCGAAATGCTTGTAGAAATTAAGGTGCCGGAACTGCCCTCCAATGCAAAAGGTGTTTATTTTAAATATGCTATGAAAAGCAAGGCCGATCTTCCCGTAGTGGGAGTAGCGGTAGTAGTTGTTTTAGACGAAGATGAAATATGCAGGGACATTAAAATTGTGCTCAGCAATGTAGCCCCTATGCCTATTAGGGCACGCAGCGCAGAGGATCTGTTAAAAGGTAAAAAGGCCGATAATGAGCTTATTGAACAGTGCGGCCAGGCGGCCTATGATGAGGCACGCCCCAGGGCTGGCAGTACCCGGGTATCTGCAGAGTACAAAAAAGAAATGGTAAAAGTGTTTACCAAAAAATTGCTAAGGGAAATAATAGCAAAATAACTGTATGAACAAAGAATGCTTGATGCCTTTGTTTGTTCGGGAGGGAGGAATTATATGGCCTTTATAAAAGGTTAGTTTATAAGTTGAGGGGAAATTTTTAAAAGGGCTTAAAAAAATGAATAAATTTAAAAGGAGGAGTAAAACCATGAAGGGCATTAAATTTGTTCTTGTGTTAGGATTATTAGTGACTTTGATGCTGAGCAGCATTGCATGTACACCAACTGCTACTTCTGACGGGGAAGGCGCCCAAACAGGCGGAGAGGTATCTGAACAAGCGGGAAAAACAGACTTTCCTAGTGGAACAGTAACCATTGTTGTTCCCTGGCCGGCGGGAGGGCGGAGTGATATTACCGCCCGGCTTTTGGCTGCTGCGTTAGAGCCAGAGTTAGGAGTACCTGTTATTGTAGCAAATACCTCTGGCGGCGGGGGTGTTGTAGGGGCTCGCTCGGTAGGGCAGGCAAAGGCTGATGGATATACTATGGGGTTGTTTGCATCAGGGATAAACGTGGCACAATGGACTAAGCAACCCCCCTTCGAGTTTGAAAAATATGAACCAATATGCAGACTGTTTATAAACCCGCTTACTATTACAGTGCGTGCCGATTCACCATGGCAAACACTCGATGATTTTTTAAATTATGCCAAAGAAAATCCCGGTAAGGTGAAGCATGGGAATGGTGGAGCCGGTACTGCGGACCATATTTTGGCTGAAGGATTTTATAAAGATATTGGAGTAAAGGTTACTCAGGTTCCCTACGAGGGGGACTCCCCAAGAATTACTGCTTTACTGGGTGGCGAAATTGATGTAAATACTGCCGGGATAGGTTCTTTAAAATCACAGCTTGAAGCTGGTGAAATTAGAGTTCTGGCTGTGTCATCAGAGGAAAGAAGCCCCTTTTTACCCGATGTGCCTACTTTTAAAGAGCTGGGCTATGATTTTACGGGTGTAGTATTTGATGGTATGTATGTTGCAAAAGGTACCCCTGAGGCAGTAATTAAAATTCTTGAGGAAGCTATCGAAAAAGCTTGCACTGATCCTGAAATGGAAGAGAATCTGAACAATCTTTCTGTTGATATACAATATATGCCTTCCAAAGATTTCAAAGATTATTTGGATTACTGGCATCCCATACTGGAAGAACTGGTTGATGAGCTTGGTTTACGCATGAGCTAAAAAAGTATGGCCAGAGGATGGATGACAAGGCATCTAATCCACCCTCTGGCACTTTCTTAAATAATAGAGAGGAGTAATAATTTTATGGAAGATAAATATACCAGGCTAATGTCGGAACTATCAGTGAATATGAAGTATGAGGATCTGCCGGATGAGGTAATAGAGCAGGTAAAAAAGCTTACCATGCTGACGTTAGGCGTTTCTCTTGGCGCTTATCCAATTGGGGTGGCAAAAAGGGCCATTGGGATGACTAAAGAAAAGGGCGGCAAAAAAGAATCTACGATTCTTGCTGATGGTGCAAAGGTTCCAATGGAAGAAGCCGCCTTTGTTAATGCCACAATGGCTGATTGCCTCGATTGGGAGGACTGTACCTGGACCGGGCATGCTTCTGCCGGGGCAATACCGACAGCACTGGCAGTGTCTGAAGCAAACAAAGCATCGGGAAAAGATTATATTACGGCTGTCGTTGCAGGATACGAGGTTTATCAGCGCATCGCTATGGCAGTGCAGGCAAGTGCTGAATATCGCAAGGAAAAAAATGCATGGGGGTTGGTTAGCTGGCAAATTTATTCCTGTGTAATTCCTGCTGCCAAGCTAATGGGGCTGGATGTGGAAAAAACCCAGCAGGCCCTGGGTGTGGCACTTTATCAGGTGAATGCCCCGACAAGCAAGCACACTTTAACCCCAAAATCAGATGTATATCACTACGCACATGGCTTTTGCGCCCGGGACGGTATAACCTCAGCATTGATTGCTAAAAGCGGAATTGATGGTCTCTATGATTCATTGGATGAACCGGGTTGCTATGCAAATGTTATATCCGATAAATATGATACGGAATGGTACTTCAGGAAGGGCTATCTAATAATGGAAACAATGTTTAAGCATTGGCCCGCAAATATATGGATCCAGGGCCCGCTCGATGCTCTTGATGCCCTGATAAAAGAAAATGAAATCAAAGCCTATGATGTAAAAGAGATAACAGTAAGCCCAATATATCCGATGACTAATACCTTTCAGCCGGAGGGCTATGCAGGTGTGATGGATGCTCAGTTTAGCGTTCCTTTCTGTCTGGCCACTCTATTGCTGGATCCTAACCCCGGTTATAACTGGTTTACAGAAGAAAGACTGACTGATCCAGAGATTTTAGCCATGGCAGGCAAGATTAAAGGAGCACCGCCGGTTACTGATCGACACAAGAGTTTTGCCCTTTTCCAAGCCGGTTCCTTTCCAGAAGTTACGGTTACTGTAACCTTAAACGATAATGCCCAGTATGTTAAAAATTTACAATATCCCAAGGGACATGCCAGGAATAAACTTACATGGGACGAATTAAAGGACCGCTTTCGTCTGGGCGCTTCTGCCTGCTTAAAAGCGGAAAAAGTTGAAAAGCTGATTGATGCCATTGAAAATTTGGATACAATCAAGGACATGAGTGACTTTACCAGCTTATTGTCTGATGAATAGTAAATATGATAGGATAGCTGCTATCTGCCGAGATAAAATTTTTCTGATGGGAAGGATAGGACTATGACAAAAACAAAAAAAAATATTCTTTCTTTATTGCCGTTGTATGCAATTGCTGTTTATATACTTGCATGTGTCAGCTCTTTTCCAAAACTATCGGCACTGGATGGTGGAAGCCCAGGGTTTTATCCTTTAGTATTATCTGTTTTAATGATACTTCTGATAACTTTGGTTTTGATTGAATGTAAAACCAATGCTCTAGAATTTACATTGCCTGAAAAAAGCGATTTGACAGTAATGGTAGCCATAATAATTGCCTTGTTGCTAGTGCCGCAGGTTCTTCACTTTTTAGGATTCATTTTGACAGGTACTCTTTTTATGACATTTTCAATAATAAGCCTGCAAAACTGGAGAGTAAATAAGGATCAGATGTTAAAAGCGATCGTGTTCTCTGTTTTAATTATTGGTTTGTTTTATGTGGTTTTCACATACGGGGCTAAAATTATGTTGCCAAAAGGGTTTTTATTTTAATGAGCGGTCGAGCATAAGGAGGCAATTATGGAGTATTTACAAGAATTTACAAAATTATGGACCGTAGGGCTACCTGTTTTTTATAGCTGGTATACAATAGGTCTAATATTGTTTGGCACAGTCGTGGGCATACTTTTTGGCTCACTTCCAGGACTTTCCTCCTCGATGGCCCTGGCAATTTTTACCCCCTTGACCTTTGGGCTTGGGGCCAATCAGGCAATAGTGCTTCTGATTGCCTTATATATAGCCGCTGTTTTTGGGGGGGCGATATCTTCTGTTTTGGTTAATATCCCAGGTACCCCATCCTCAATAGCCACAGGCTTTGATGGTTACCCTATGGCCAAAAAAGGCAAGGCGGGCGCCGCTATAGGTATTGCCACCTGGTCATCTGTCTTGGGCGGTCTGATTGGCTTGGTGGCGCTAGCTTTCTTTTCTCCCTTGATTGCCAGTGTTGCTAAAAGTTTTGGCACCTGGGAATATGCTGTTCTAGCCTTATTGGGCCTTAGCATTGTGAGCTATATTTCCAAAGGGAGTTATTTCAGAGGTCTTTTGGGAGCATCGATAGGCTTGTTTTTAGCTTCTATAGGACAAGATCCTATTACCGCTTATCCACGTTTTACTTTTGGCATTGCCAACTTAATTGGGGGCCTCGATGTTGTCGTGGTAATAATTGGCTTGTTTGGCGTATCGGAAGTACTGTTCCAATTGGAAAAAGATCTTAAAATTAATGTACACCAAAAAATTACAAATACATTTGGCAGCATAAAAGATGTTTTAATAAATTGGAAAACCCTGATCAGATCATCTTTAATTGGTACTATCATTGGGGCAATTCCTGCTGCCGGAGGTGCTATTGCCGCTATTACATCGTACGGATTTGCGAAAAAGTTTTCTAAAAAAGCCGCTAATTTTGGCTCGGGGGAACCGGAAGGTATTGTAGCTGCCGAATCCTCTAATAATGCTTGTGTCGGCGGCGCCCTGATACCCATGTTAACGCTTGGCATACCTGGAGATCCTATGACTGCGATACTTATCGGCGCGCTGATGATCCACGGTTTAATTCCAGGCCCGATGCTCTTCGTTAATCATATCGATTTTGTATCCTCTATTTTTATAGGTTATGCGATCAGCTTGGTATTTGTCTTATTAGTTGGGCTGCTGGGAGCCAGCACCTACGCAAGACTGCTTAAGATGCCCAGGCATATCCTGTTGCCGGTTATCATGCTGCTGTGCATTTTGGGTTCATATTCTCTATCGAGCAGCACTTTTGATATTGGCGTTGTTGTGGTATTCGGTATTGTAGGTTATTACCTGCAAAAAGTGGGAATATCGCCGGCACCTGTTGTTCTCGGGTTTGTACTGGGGCCAATCCTGGAGACCAATTTTAGAAGATCTTTAATATTAGGTCAGGGAAGTTTGCTTCCTTTTATAACAAGACCAATCTGTTTAATTATTCTGGTTATAATTTTATTTATGGTCATCAGCGCTGTTTCGCAGGCCTGTAAAGACAGAAAACTGTCGGAAATGGCTTAATGCCGGGCAGCCAGGATGCTGATGCGCAGCGAAATGTGAATGAATAGTTATTTCCTCGCCGGATAGTGCCCTTCAGTGTTATACATGCAGGACTTTTGATAAGGTTGGCTGCAGTGGGGCCGCCAAGTACAAATACCCTGAACTTGGCGGCTATCCATTGTTATTACCGATTTTACGCCACCTTTTTCAGGGATCATTTTTTGACTGATGCTCAACCTTTGCAGCTACAAACAGCCAGCCAGCCGGTATCGGTGTCCAGATAGCAGACAAGAGAAAAGTGTAGCAGGAGGTTTTATCGCAGGAATGAAAAAAAACACTAAATTAGTTAAAGGATATTGCGTGAAATGCTGGTCCTTGTGCCCGACAATAAGTGTTGTCGAAGACGGCATTTTTAAAGAGGTTTATCCTGACAAAGATCATCCCAATGCCATCGATAGTTTATGTCCCAAAGGCCTTGCCGCCCCCGAGTTGGTTTACAGCAAGGACCGTTTGCGGTATCCAATGAGACGTACAAATTCCAAAGAAGATCCTGATCCGGGTTGGAAACGGATAACATGGGACGAGGCCTTGGAAATAACCGCTGCCAAACTTAATGAAATTAAAGAAAACGACGGCCCGGAGGCAGTAGCATTTTATTGTGCTCCGCCTGCCGGTTCCCAGGCCTGGGATTTTATTAGTTGGGCTATCAGGTTATCCCATGCCTTCGGTACCCCTAATCATGCTACTACCACCCATGTCTGTCAATGGTCCAGAGATGCACTGACTGCTTACACTTACGGCACAGGGCTTTTGGATCCCGAGGTGGATAAATCTTCTTGTATTTTATTGTGGGGGCAAAATCCCTACAACACCTGGAGAACCTTGGCAAGGGATCTCGATACTGCACTAGAAAGAAAAGCCAAGCTGATTGTGGTTGATCCCAGACGTACAAAGCTGGCTGAAAAGGCTGATTGCTGGCTGCAAGTTCTCCCGGGTACGGATGCGGCGCTGGCTTTGGGTTTGTTAAATGTTTTACTAACAGAGAATCTTTTTGACGAAGAGTTTGCCCTCAAATGGACTACAGCGCCCTTCCTCATAAGATCAGATACCCAGGATCTTCTTAAGGCCAGCGATGTTTTTAAGGGGGCGGATACAAAATGCAATGTTATATGGGATCAAGAAACCCAATCAATGAAGATTTATAACCCAAGTACTGTAAGCTTTGAAAGCGAGAATGCGAGACCCGTTCTTTTTGGGGAGTATAAGGCGATTGGCAGTAAGGGTGAAACAATTGAATGCAAAACAGCTTTTCAGTTGTTTAAAGAACATCTTGCAGATTATACGCCGGAGAAGGTTGAAAAAATAACCAGGGTAAGTGGCAAAAATATTCGTAAAGCAGCCAGACTGTTTGCAACCGTTAAACCGGCCTGCTACTATACGTGGAGCGGCATTGAACAGCAGGCAAACAGCAACCATACCAATAGGGCCATTTCATTATTATATATTTTAACGGGTAACTTTGATGTTAGCGGAAGCAATAGATTTTTTCCCAGGATACCCATCAACGCGGTAAATGGTTATGAGTTTGTTACGCCTGCGATTGAGGAAAAACGTTTGGGCGGCAAGGAGCGCCCTTTAGGCCCTCCGGGGTCAATTCAACCTTTTAAGGTTACCCGTTCTGCAGTACGTGCAAACGATTTCTACAATGCAGTATTACATCATAATCCTTATCCAATTAAAGCACTGGTAGGGCTAGGGGGTAATATAGTAATGGGAAACCCGGATAGCTTGACTGCCAGACAGGCTTTAAAAAAATTGGATTTTTATGTCCAAACAGATTTATTTATGACTCCATCTGCCCGGTTTGCAGATATTGTTTTGCCGGCAGCAAGCTTTTGGGAAACGTGGTATGTGAGGGCCGGATTTCGCCACAATGAAAGGGCCGGCCGGCATATCCAGTTGCGTGAGGCCGTAGTTCCCCCCCAGCACGAATCCAAGTCAGATATACAGATCATCTTTGAATTGGCAGAAAAGCTAGGTCTTAAAGAAAAATTTTGGAATGGGGATATTGAAGAAGCAATAAACTATCAGATTGCGCCTGCCGGTGTTACCGTTAAGGATCTAAAAAAATATCCGGGAGGAATAACCCTTGATATTACTGTTGATGAGAAGCATTACGCTAAAATAAATCCTGAAACAGGCGTGCCTTTTGGTTTTAATACACCTTCCCGAAAAGTGGAAATATATTTACAGCTTTTTAAGGATTATGGTTATGAGCCGCTGCCTATATATGAAAAACCCGGGCGCGGTACCGGCAAGGATTATCCGTTGATTATGACCTGCATTAAATTACATGCTTTTAGCCATACAAGGGATAGGAATCTGCCTTCCCTGCGCAGACTTATTCCTGAACCATATGTAGAAATTCATCCGGCAAGGGCCCGGGAACTGAGTATTACGGAAGGCGATTGGATAATAATTGAGACAGAAGCCGGAAGCATGAGCGCCAAAGCCAAGCTGACCGATATGGTGGATATTGATGTGGTCTGTACACAGCACGGGTGGTGGCAGGAATGTCCCGAATTGGGGCTGCCCGGATATGATCCGTATTCAGAAAATGGTTCAAATATACAACTGCTTATCTCCAGCAAAATGTCAGATCCTATCATGGGTTCCTATCAACTGAAAGGCATCCCGTGCAATATAAAAAAAAGATAACGAACTTTTTACTATCGAAAGGTGGTAGTTCATTTTGGTGAGTCTTTGCGGTGGAGCAGCCGGGAAAATATTACGGGTAGACTTAAGTCAAAAAAAAATATGGTTTGAGGAGACCCAAAAATATGCCGACCGTTTTATTGGGGGCAGGGCGATAAACAGCTTTATCCTGCTTAAGGAAACAAAAGAGAAGACAAGTTATTTAGATCCCGAAAATCCGTTAATCATTGGACCGGGCCGCCTTGTTGGCACTCCGATGTTGGGTGCTTCCCGTGTATCTGTAGACAGCATCAGCACATTTAGCAATGGGAAAGGCTCTTCCAATGTAGGGGGTTATTGGGGAGCGGAATTAAAATATGCGGGTTATGATCATGTCGTTATTACAGGTAGGTCTGTAAAACCTGTTTATTTGTGGGTAACCGATGACACTGCAGAAATAAAAAATGCCGACACGATATGGGGGAAAACAGTTTCTGATGCAAAAGAGGCTATCAAACGCGAGCTTGGCGATAGCAAGGTCAAGGTGTTACTGATT
>CAZAQM010000042.1:0-878 GCA_964487385.1 uncultured Dethiobacter sp. | reverse complement strand
ATTGGGCCGGCAGGTGAGAACATGGTCAGGGGCGCCGGTGTTTTTACCGGCCCGGGTAAAGCAGCAGGTGGCAGCGGTGTCGGTTGTGTAATGGGAAGCAAAAATTTAAAAGCAATTGCTGTAAGGGGACACGGTTCAATTTCTGTGGCCGAGCCGGCCAAATTTATGAATAAGTTGGACAAGATTTTTGAAAAGGTGAAGGGATCCCCAAGGTTGGAGGGATGGAGAAAAGGAATTATCGAAGCCAAGTACCTTCCAGAATCTCCAGTGTGGGATTACCTAGGCTCGCGCAATAATGGCCAGGATGATTATGTTTTCCCCGAAGAAAGGGAAAGACTGGTGGGCTTGGAAAGCGGCGTTCCCAGCTATAAAAAAAGGATGTTTGCATGTTTTTCCTGCCCGGCGGGTTGCATGCCGGTTTCTGTAATAAACAAAGGAAAATTTAAAGGCACGATGTGTAAGGGCTATTGGATAAATTCCACCAATTATTCTGCCAGATTGGGCCTTTTTGATCCCGAAGCCTCTATCAGGTTTCACCATATGTGCAATGAACTGGGTATAGATGGGGATATGTGTGCAGGTGTGCTGGCATGGGCTTTTGAATGTTATGAAAAAGGGATAATTACCAAGGAAGATTCAGACGGCTTTGAACTTAAATGGGGAGACGAAGATGCAATCCTTGCTATGCAGGAAAGAATTGCCTATAGGAAGGGGTTTGGAAACCTTCTGGCTGAAGGCGTTAAGGAGGCATCAAAAAAGCTGGGAAGAGGATCGGAGAAATATGCAATCCATATGAAAGGCCAGGATTCAGTTGAACCGTACCGGATCATTAAGGGCTGGGGATTTGGTGTATCAGTCTCCCCTGTGGCAGGCAGGCA
>CAZAQM010000041.1:0-12264 GCA_964487385.1 uncultured Dethiobacter sp. | reverse complement strand
TGGGATATCTTGCCGAAATAAGCTTGTATCTATGCTCAAACAGTTTCGCTTTGCATAGCGAGAATATTTTTCTATCATCCAGCCAATCGTCAAGAAAATACGCCGCCCAGCGTTTCTCGGGATTGATTCCTTTGAATTCTATTTAACAGATTCTAAATGATTAATATGAATTGAATATGAACTTTTTAAACCTAAATGGAAATGATCCCCCTGCCCTGCCCCCACAAAACAGGGCCACTATCGAAGATGAAAATGCAGCAGGGGTAAAATAATGAATAACCTGGGGAAATAAACGGGAGCATTATCGTCAAATTTTGTCTCCATCGCTTAAAGATTTTTCATAAAAAAGAGTGGTAAAGAAAAAAAGGATCGCTATTCGATCCTTTTTTATTGGCTGTTTGTTGCTAGAATTTTGGTTATCTTTGATGTGCTAGATCCGGTTTCCGAAATTACTCAGTTTTCCATGCAGTCAAGAATAGAGTAAGCCGCTTGCAGTGCCGTAACTATTTTTACCTGTCTTACATTGGAAAGCAAGATAAGTCTTTCTTGCCCTTATTTTACTGTCGGCAGAAATATATTCAATTATTCTTTTTAAATCCTGCTGTGCAGATTTTGACCAGAGGACCTGGTATATTCTGTTGGTCATGTCTATAAATCACGTTCTAAACCTTTAAAAAAATCTTTCTGCGGTAATACATTTCCATTGGCCAGGTCGCGTTCCCCTTGGGCTACTAGTTTTAGTAGACCGAGAGCCTTTTTCATTTTTTCAAACGATTCAGTGTCCAACAAAACTGCCTTGGCTTCTCCGTTTTGAGTAACATATACAGGTCTTTGGGTCTCGCTTACCTGTGCCAGAATTTCAGCTGCATTGGCTTTAATATAAGAAATAGACCTAATATCTTCTTTAATATTCATTGAAGTATCATCTCATCGTATCCCCTGCACCAAGGGCATGCAATTTATCTATATCCCTTTCCGGCGAAAAAGAATATTGCATAATGCTTTTATTTTCCGGATCCACTATCCAGTATTCTGAAACGCCGCTTCTCATATAGAGATGCAATTTTACGGCCATATCCCTGCCTTTGGTCGATGGGGATAATACTTCTACAATCAGGGTTGGTATACCCTCATACTTGTTATCCTCATTGACCTTGTCTTCATCGCAAATCACAACGATATCTGGCTGAACGACATTCGGATCTTCCTCGTATTTCGTTGCAAAGCCATAAAGCCTTATAAATAAACGATATCGGTGATCCATATTTTCATGCAACGCTGCTGATCCTGTATTTGTAGAAAATGAAGGTGGCCATGGCAATGGGAATAATAGTAAGACTGAACATAGTCTGGTAGCCCAGGCCTGCAGCGATAAAACCCCAAAACAGGGAACCGCCTGCTGTTCCAACATCTACAGCAGTCCAGTACGTGGCATTAGCCGCGCCTTTTCTTTCGGGAGGAGCGCGCCGGACGGTCAGAATTAGGATGGTGGAAGTGATAAGCCCGGTGCAGGCGCCATAAAGTAGGCCGGCTATTACCAGGTGCAGCGTAGATGAGAGAAAGGCCAGGATGATCACGGCGACAATAGGTGCCGCAGTTCCTACCCCAAAGCAGATATCAAAACCTTTCCTCCCCATTTTGTCGACGATATAACCGGATGTGGGCCGGGCTACAATTGTGGTAAGGGCCATAGCTGTAAAGAAATATCCCGCGGTTTGCAGCCCCAGGTCCAGGGTATATAAAGCGAGAAAAGAAATAATGGCTGTATAGGAAAAGATGATCAGGAAAATTACCAGGGAAGGCAGAAAGGCTGATTTTTCCAGAAAGACCGTTTTGTTTCCTTCCTCTGCTTTTTCGACTTTCGGATATCGTATCAAAAGGGTTATTATCAGGGTAGAGATGATTACTAAGGATGAAACGATAAAGAGCAGCTGGAAAGAATAGCGATCGATCAGCCACAGGGCGATGGACGGCGACAGCGCCATGGCAACGCTGGTAAAAAGGGTGAAAAAACCCAGTCCCTCCCCCAATCTCTTAAGGGGTACAACATCCAAAGCTACGTTTGTCACCGCTGTATGGCCCACGCCCCAGCCCAACCCTTGGGCAAAGCGAAGCAGGATCAGCCACATTATAGGAATCATGCGGATAAAAACCAGCGAAGGCAGGAGGAACAATATCAGGCCGGCAAATAGGAACAACCTTTTGCCGTATTTGTCGATGCACCACCCGGTAACCGGCCTGGAAATAATTGCTGCCAGCGTCAGGGAGGTCAGGGCGGCTCCGGCGATTTTTGTTGTTCCCCCAAATTGCTCGATATAGATGGGCAGCGTAGTATTTAGGCCGTAGAAAACCATGTATAGAGTTAGGTTTGAGATGCAGATCAGAGCAAAATTCAGGGTAAACAAAGGAGCAACCGGTTGTACGGTGATAGTTGGAGCCTTTTCCATATTCCCTCCTTAACAGTAGTTTATTTAATTGTTTCCACTTCTAGGGCTAAAGTTCCTGCTATATATGAAATAATCCGACTCTATTTTCGTTAATGAATCTTCCAACGAAGTTATTCGGTGGATAGAGCTGATTAGTTGTTATTCAAAGCATGCCATATATTTATTTTTTAATGAATAATCATGGGGAAATAAACGGGATCTTTTAAATGAATGCAATCTTGATAGCAATGTAAATTGTTCAAACGTGGGAAATATTGTGTTACATTGCAATATGTGTTATATTAAAAAAAGTTTAAATATGTTTTTCATTCGGTAAAAGTAAATATTATGAAACGGGGGGGGAGGAATGGGAACAATTACTGTAATTTACATTTTGTCTTGTTGAAGGAGCGGGGAATTTGAGGTCAACTTTGAAAAAAAGCAACGGAGGAATAATTATGAAAAAGATATTTTACATCATCAGTTGTTTAATGCTGTTAGTCATGGTTTTCTCTTTGGTTGGATGCAGCTCCCCATCTTCTGAAGCTCCCACTCAGACAGAGAAAACAACCGAAACTTCGAAGCCGATTGAAATATGTTTCGCTGGATTTATGCCGCCCTCCAGCCCTTGGGAAACTAAAGTTATGGAACCATTATTGAAGGAAATTGATGAACAGACGGGCGGACGTGTAGTTATTACCACTTATCCGGGAGGCACCCTGCTTGAAGGGGGAAAAATTTATGACGGGGTTGCCACCGGTGCTGCCGATATGGGGCATGAATCCCTTTCGTGGGTAAACGGACGTTTTCACGTAGCCGATTTGTTAAAAAAATCCGGTATCCCATTTGAAAGCGGAGAAGCTGCCAGCCGTACATTTAAAGAAATGGTCCAGATTATCGATCCCGAGGAATTTCATGATACAAAGGTATTAATGTATATTTGTACAGGGCCTGGCCATTTGCACACTTTAAAACCTGTTAATACGTTAGAGGATTTAAAAGGTATGGAGATACGCTGTATTGGTTCAGATGCACCTTCACTGACTGCACTGGGAGCAAAGCCTGTTTCCATGTCCCACCAAGACGGCTACGAGGCCTTGCAGAAAGGAATCGTACAGGGAACTCTGGCCAGCAACGAAACCTTGCAAACCTGGCATAACGCCGAGGTGACCGATTACACTACCCTGACCCCCTTTTTATATAATGGTTTGCAAGCTGTTGTAATGAACCTGGATACCTGGAACTCCTTACCGGCGGATATCCAGGAAGGAATCCAGAAGGCATGTGACAAGGTATGGGAGGAAATAGGCGTCCATTTCTTTGACATTGAAAGCGATATCGGTTTGCAGTATGCCATTAACGAAACATCCCAAGAGATTATCAATCTTACGGAAGCTGAAACAAATAGATGGAAGGAAAAAATTTCTCATATCGTTGAAGAATATGTAGAAGAGTTAAACGCTCAAGGACTGCCTGGTTCCGAAGCAGAAAAAGT
Source organism: uncultured Dethiobacter sp. (assembly GCA_964487385.1). Classification (GTDB taxonomy): domain Bacteria; phylum Bacillota; class Dethiobacteria; order DTU022; family UBA8154; genus DUNV01. The sequence goes on along the minus strand of CAZAQM010000041.1, from coordinate 8,343 downwards.
CGCATTTGAACTGGCGGATAAGTATAACGAGCTGCACAGCAAATCCAAGTAGCATTTTTTATATTCTGATCGGGCAGTTGTATATCCGGATTAGTGCCCGGATATACAACTGTCATTTCAGGAAGGAGGAAGTAGTATGGACAAAGCAACAACATCCGTAATAAAAGCCTGTAAGGGTATTAACATGATTGCCGCTGTAGTGCTTTTCGCAAACTGTGCGCTGGTGGTGGCAAATATTATAACCCGAAGTGCCTTGTTCAAGTTTCCAATATTTGGTGTCTATGAAATGGTCTGCTATCTTTCGCTGGTATCGGTAAGCTTTGCCTTAGCCAATTGTGCTATTGAGGGCGGTCATACAAATTTAACATTTTTAGTGGATAAGCTATCGGAACGGAAGCGTAAAATTGTCGAAATAGCAGTAAATCTTATCATTGTAGTTAATTTTATTTTTATTACCTATAACCTGTTTGGATATATGAAATCCAGGTATTTGGTAGGAGACGTATCAGCTGTCATGCGGATCCCGCTCCAATATGTTGTTGCGTTTATTGTAGTTGGTTTTGTACTGTTAACCCTTACTCCAATAATTAAAATAATTGAAGACGTAAAAATCTTGAAAAATATTTCATGTTCCAGCTTTTTTCAAGAAGGGAGTTAATGAAAATGGATCCAGTAATAACGGGTTTGCTAGGGTTATTGGTATTCATTGTTTTATTGTTTCTTGGGATGCCCGTAAGTTATGCAATGCTTTTCACAGGCTTTTGGGGACTTTGTTATCTCCGTTCTCCTTCAGCTGCTTTTGACATTGTATCCAAGGACATTTTCTCCAATTTTTCCTCTTATTCGTTTACCGTAGTACCCATGTTCGTTTTCATGGGTTTTGTTGCTTATTATTCCGGAATAGGTGCGGGCCTTTTCAGGCTGTCCCATAAGATTATAGGGCATTTTCGTGGAGGGCTTGCTTTGGCAGCGCAGCTGGCTTGCGCGTTGTTTGGTGCAATTTGCGGTGCGCTGGCGGCAAGCGTTGCCACAATAGGAACTATTGCCTTCCCTGAAATGAAAAAATATAATTATCATGATTCTTTATCGGCTTCGAGCATTGCTGCCGGCGCATCGATAGGGAGCCTGATTCCTCCCAGCGTGCTATTTATCATCTACGGGATTGCAACGGAACAATCCATAGGGAGACTTTTCCTGGCAGGTGTTTTCCCAGGCATTCTTCTTACGGTTGCAAACATGATCACGATCTATATATTGTGCAGAATCAATCCGTCTTTGGGTCCCGCGGCGCCAAAGGCAGGCTTGAAGGAAATAGTCGCTACGCTGAACGAGGGGCTTATAGAAGTTATTGTGGTTTTTGTTGTTTCGCTGGGTGGTTTATTTATTGGCTGGTTTACCCCCACTGAAGCGGGTGCCATTGGCGCACTAAGCTTATTGGTTTTAACTCTCCTGGAAAGAAAAATGGATTGGCAAAAGCTGGTTGCTACTCTCTTTGATACGACAAAGCTGAGCGCCATGATATTTCTGCTGGTGGCGGGGGCGACGGTTTATGGCCGCTTCTTTGCTCTTACGCGGATTCCTTTCCAGCTGGGTACGTGGGTAACTGGGTTTAATCTGCCATCTTTTGCGGTTATGGCGTTAATTATATTTATTTATTTAATCCTTGGTTGCATTATTGACGCCCTGGCTTTAATCCTGCTCACCATTCCAATTTTTTATCCTTTGGTCGTAAAGACTTTGGGATATGACCCAATCTGGTTCGGAGTAATCGTGTTATTGGTAGCGGTAATGGGGAGCATTACCCCTCCGGTGGGCTTAAACATTTTTGTTATGAAAAGTGTTGCACCTTCGGTAAAAATGGAAACCCTTTTTAAAGGGGTCTGGCCATTTGTTGGAGCCTTGCTGGTATGTATCGCAATAATAATAGCATTTCCACCAATTGCTACCTGGCTGCCAAATATGGTTTTCAAATAGGTTGAAACGATGCAAAAAAATAGATTCTCCTGTATAAGATGGGAGAATCAATAATTAATCCGGAGGCAATCATGAATAAACATATCGATCTTTCTATCTTTGATAAGTTCAATTTTGAAAGAAAGCCTGTGGGTCTGAAATATTTACTGGAAAAACCGGCCGGGCTTGACCGGCCCGATAAAAAGCTGGCCCTCTGTGAAATGCTGAAGGAAGCACAGGAAGCGCCTCCTTTTTATGCTGCGGAAGAGGATTTTGAATGCGCGGTCGGACCATTTTTATTGGGCATGACGGAACCCAGCCCAATTTTTAAAAGTGGACAAGTAGGGGCCAGGTTGGGGGTATTTGATGATGCCCGTGCAAACAGAAGAATTTATGATCAGATATCGAGTTTGGCCAGCGATAGTGTAAATTATGTCGCCTTTGCTTCCTATGAAAAACTGTCATTTGACCCGGATGTTCTGATAATAACGGCCAATGCGGAGCAAACAGAAATAATATTGCGGGCACTGAGCTATAAAACGGGGGAAGTTTGGCAGAGCAAAGGGACTACGGTGATAGGCTGTTCCTGGTTGTTTATATACCCATACGTAAGTGGGGAAGTAAATACGATGATAACGGGTCTTTACCATGGCATGAAAGCAAGACGGATATATCCGGAAGGCCAGATTCTGATCTCTGTTCCCTTTGACCGGCTACAGGATATAGTCAGTAATTTGCAGCAAATCGAATGGGTGTTGCCTCAGTTTATTACTGGCAAAGAAGAGCATATACAAAGAATGCAAAATATAGCTAAGGATCTATCACGGGAAATCTATGGTGAATAATGGCCAGGTATGGGCACAATCGGGCAGGGGTGGGTTAATTGAGTAGCCGACCTCCCCACCCTGCCGTACACGCCGTTCGGTATAAATAGCATATAGCATTCCGTCAATTGGGCAGTGATATTAACAGGATTGGGCTATGGGCGATGAGCCACTAGCCCAATCCTGTATTGGCCCAACGCCCCAGCCTGTTCTCCCTTGTTTCCCAGGCGCCTGGAGATTATCTTTCCTGAATTCGGCGCTCATCCTGTTAATGGCCGGGGCCCATAAACAGGAACAGCAGCAATTTTATCCAATATGGCGGTAACTTTAAACTTTGAAGGAGGCATCTGTATAAATTGATATTTAACCTTTTTTACGCAACACTGCTGATCCCATATTTATAATAAATGAAGATGGCCATGACAATTGGAATAATAGTAAGGCTGAACATAGTCTGGTAGCCCAGGCCTGCGGCAATAAAACCCCAAAATATGGAACCACCTGCCACCCCTACATCGACAGATGTCCAGTATGTAGCGTTAGCCGCGCCCTTTCTTTCAGAGGGAGCGCGCCGAACGGTCAGAATAAGGATGGTGGAATAGATAAACCCGAGGCAGAAACCGTACAGAAGGCCGGTTATTATCAGGTGCAGCGTAGATGAGAGAAAGGTTAGAATTACCAGGGCGATAATGGGTGCTACAGTTCCTATTCCAAAGCAGATATCAAAACCTTTCCTCCCCATTTTGTCGACGATATAACCGGATATGGGCCGGGATATTATTGTGGTAAGGGCCATGGCCGAAAAGAAATACCCCGCGGTTTGCAGTCCCAGATCTAGTGCGTATAAGACGAGAAAGGAAATGATGGCGGTATAGGAAAATAGTATCAGGAAAATAACCAGCGAAGGCATCAGGGCTGATTTTTCCAGAAAAACGTTCTTATCTCCGGCCGGCGGTTTTTCAACTTTCGGATACTGTATAAAAAGGGTCATTATCAGGGTGCAGATGATTACCAAAGATGTAACAATAAAGAGCAGCTGGAAAGAATACTGATCGATTAGCCATAGGGCGATAGGTGGCGACAGCGCCATGGCAATGCTTGTAAACAGGGTGAAAAAACCCATTCCCTCCCCCATTCTCTGGGGAGGAACAACATCTAGTACCACGTTAGTTACCGCTGTATGGCCCACGCCCCAGCCCAGGCCCTGGACAAACCGGAGCAGGATCAACCACATTATGGGAACCATGCGAATATAAACCAGCGAAGGCAGGAGGAACAATATCAGGCCGATAAATAAGAACAGCCTTCGGCCGTACTTATCGATGCACCACCCCGTAACCGGTCTGGAAATAATTGCTGCCAGCATCAGGGAGGTCAGGGCGGCTCCGGCGATTTTTGTTGTTCCCCCAAATTGCTCAATATAGATGGGGAGCGTGGGGTTTAGGCCATAGAAAACCATGTACAGAGCCAGGTTTGACATGCAGAGCAGGGCAAAATTTAGGGTAAACAGGGGAACAGCCGGTTGTACGGAAACAGTTGAGGTCTTTACCATATTCTTCTCCTCTTTCCCAAATATTTATTTAAAGTAAGTATTCTATCCCTATAAATAAAAATCCTGCCTTGTATGCAATATTCTGTCATTTACTTTTATACTCTGCCATGCATATCAGCTATTTGCAATACACCTGCGGGGTTGAAATATATTTTGCTTTATTCACTGCAATGATTTAAAATAGGATTGTGGCTTACTGCTTGGGGAGCAGTGTTTTCTAGCGTTAGAAGCAATATAACCGGCAAAACTATCCTGACTATTCTTTTAAAGAGGTGACTTAATCCATGTTCCCCAAAGTTGAAAGGCTCTCCGCGGAATTTGCTTTGTTAACTCTGCAGGAGAAAGCTGATTTTCTGAGGACGGTAACCCTTTCGGCTGGTGGTGGGTGGAAGGAAAAAGGCGGCGGGATGAATCTTGTTCCCTCGGATGATGAGGTTTGGACTTTAGATGCAGAAAATGCCTGGTTTGAACTTCTAAAGTGACTATAGTTATAATAGGCTAAACATAAAAGGCGGTACTTTGAACCGGTACCGCTTCCTTTATTTTACGCAGTATACTTTGCACTGGAGATGGATGAAAATGCAGATAGGGCTCGTGGGTCTTCCCTTGACCGGCAAAACGACGTTTTATAATTTATTAACCGGGACAGAGGAGGAAACAGGCTTAGCAGATCGGGGAAAGGTATATACGGGAAGCTCCGTCGTCCCCGATCAACGTGTTGATCGGCTTGCAGATATTTATAAGCCCAAAAAGATAACCTTTGCGCAGATCCAATTTAAAGATATTCCCGGTGTGCATTCGCAAAATACTGCGGCGGCGGTCCTGGCAGGCAAATATCTTGATGAGGTACGCACGGCGGATCTGCTGGTTCAAGTAATTCGTGCTTTCGATGTGGATCTGGTTTCAGCAGTAGCCGGAGTGCCCAACCCCTACAAGGAACTTGCCGACTTTCAGACGGAACTTTTGTTAGCGGATATGGCCGCGGTGGAATCACGCCTGGAGCATTTGGAAAAAACACGCAAACATGTGAAAGATCTGCCAGCTCAAAAAGCCCTTTTTGAGCGCCTTCTTCATGCCCTGGAAAATGAGCAGCCTTTAGCCGAATTGGAGCTGAGCGATCATGAGCAGGAGATACTTGCCGGGCAGGATTTCCTAACGAAAAAACCGCTTATTTATGTCATAAATATGGATGAAAAACAGCTGAACAACAACAGTGGCAACGTCTATCCTGGCCAGGAAAAAATCCGGGAATATGCCCGGGCACATGAAATACCGCTGTTGGAAATTTGTGCAGGCCTTGAACTAGAAATCAGCAAGCTTCTCCCCGAAGAACGTGCTGATTTTCTGAGCGATCTCAACCTGACCGAATCCGGTCTTAGTTGTCTTGCCCGGGCCTCATACAGCAAACTTGGACTGCTTTCCTTTTTTACCGTGGGCGAGGATGAGGTTAAAGCCTGGACCATTCGCTCCGGGATGACGGCACAAAAGGCGGCGGGGAAAATACATTCTGATCTGGAGCGGGGCTTTATTCGGGCGGAGCTGTTTCACTGTGAGGATCTTTTTCGGCTGGGCAGTGTCGCTGCCCTGCGGGAAAAAGGCCTTTTTCGCCTGGAGGGAAAGGATTATCCCGTTAAGGACGGGGATATTATCTCCATACGTTTTAATGTCTGACCATGTTCTGCCCCGGGGGCCAGCCCTTTCCCTGTAAAGAAATTTTCAGGGAAAGGGCTGCTTTTGCCTTCCGCTAAAACGCCAAAACTACTCCCAAAAGGAGTAGTTTTTCGCTTGGCCTTGCTTTATCCAGTTTAACTGACAAGCTAACATAATATGGGTTTTAAAGGTTGCCCTTCAGTCCTATTTCCTCGGCAGCGTTTTGCATCCCTTTTATAGTCTCCTCGATGATCTCACCTATTTCCATTCCCAAAAGCTGTGCGCCTTCTTCAATAACTTCCCGCTTTACACCGGCAGCAAAGTTTTTTTGTTTCCATTTCTTTTTCACCGATTTGGTCGTCAAATCCATGACACTCTTACTGGGGCGCAGCAGTGCTGTGGCGGCGATCAGGCCGGTGAGCTCATCGATGGTATAAAGGACCTTCTCCATCTTTTCCATCGGTTCCACATCGGTGCAAATTTTCCAGCCATGGCTCTGTACCGCCCGGATGTACTCTTCCGGCCAGCCCTCCTCCGTAAGAATTTCACGTGCTTTTAGGCAGTGTTCATCGGGATATTTTTCGTAATCCACATCGTGGATAAGCCCTATTATACGCCATTTTTCCGTATCCTCACCAGATTTTTCGGCAAACTGGGCCATGACCGCCTCTACCGCCAGAGCATGTTTGATCAAAGCATCGTTTTGGTTATGTTTCTTGAGAAGCGTAAGCGCCTCTTCCCTGGTAGGTCTTTTACTTTCCATATCTCAGCACCTTCCCTGCTGTTTATTTTGTCCCGCCTTAACTCCCACCCTTAAAAGCACAGTAGACACCGCTCGCGGAGCCTAATGTTTTAAAACAATTATTGCACGATATACAAGCTGATGCCTGACCTTCCGGCCGGAAAATAGACTTACTCTTCCTGCCGATAATAGGCTCTGGGCAACCGGCCGGATTCTAGAGCTCCCAGCTCCATCTTCAACTTGTTGAGTTTATTAATTACACGGGCTATGGCCTTTTGTTGATCCTCCTGGCGCAAAAAAATAACCGAATCCAGGGCAATCAAACGGGCCTCCTGGTGCTCGATCATTCCTCGTATTTTTTCCTTGCGCCGCACAATGCGCTGTTCTAGCTTGCGATCATCGGGGTTTTTCATGGCTTTTTTCCCAGGCGATAATTGTGCATTGCCGCCAGGGCCTCCACAGCGCCTTCCGGAGTGGAGTAAACCGGAAAGCCGGCCTGTTCCAGGGCAATTACCTCATTCATGGCAAATTCCTTGCATGGAACACAGCAAAGGAGAGGCTTCCCCTGAAAATCGATCCTTTTAAATTCATCGATATAAGTATTCAGGGTCTCAGCCTGCAGAATTACAATAAAGCTGCTTATATCTTTGCTGCGGAGGCCAATCTCAATAGTTTTGCCTACCTGTGCCGCATCCATATCAAAAGTGTAGTCTGCCGGATTATTGCAGCCTACATATGGGGGCAAGATTTCCCGCAAATAATTTCGGGTTTCGTCATCCAATTCTGCCAACCTCATCCCATTGAGGGAAAGCGCGTCTGCAGCGGCTACTCCCAGAGAACCGGTATAGGAGATAACCAGTGCTCCATCCCCCGAAGGCAGCGGCTGCTTGGAAAAAGCCCTGGCTAGGCCAAACATGTGATCATTGTTTCGGGCACGAATAATGCCGGCCTGCCGGAAAGCTGCCCCATAGATCAGATCATTGCCTGCCAAAGAGGCAGTGTGGGATGAGACAGCTATTTTTCCCGCCTCCGTTCGCCCCGATTTGAGGACGATGACGGGTTTGCAGGCAGTGATTTTACGGGCTGCATCGATAAATCTGCGGCCGCTCTTCACGTCCTCCAGATACATGCAGATCACTTCAACATTTTTATCCTCACCCAGGTATTCCAAAATATCTGTCTCGTTGATATCGGCCTTGTTGCCGATAGTGGCCACGATGGCAAAATCCATCATATGCCGAATTCCCCAGAGCATACCGGCGGCATAAACGCCGGCCTGGGCGATCAGGCCGATATTCCCCTGGCGCAGATCCTCGACTATGCCGATGGATTGGACCACACGGTGGTGTGTATTGATAATGCCGGAGCAATTTGGGCCGACAAAGCGGCAGCCATAGGAGTCAGCCAAACGTTTAAGCTTCCTTTCAACGTTCTTTCCATCCTCGCCGGTTTCAGCAAATCCTGCCGACTCGATGATGATCATTTTAATGCCTTTGCGGCAGCATTCCTCAAAAGCCTGCAGGGTTTGAGCCGCTGGGACCATCACGATGGCGGCATCCACCTCGTCCTTTATATCGCTGATTTGGGAGTAAGCCGGGATTCCCTGGACCGTTTTGGCACTG
>CAZAQM010000040.1:3046-12809 GCA_964487385.1 uncultured Dethiobacter sp. | reverse complement strand
TCATCAATCTTTGTTCTGGTAATAATCTCTGTGGATAGCTCCACAAAGTCACGGAAGTCCTCATCAGAAAGCACGATCATCTTCTCCGGAATATTTTTTATCCCCGTAGCTTTCTTCAGGAAGGAAGCTAGTTTATCATAGGCAGAATCTTTTTCGGCTTTAACAGCATTAAAGGAATATTCCTCTAGAATAACCAGGTTATCGTCTAAAGATATTTTGGAACCTGAGGCAATGGTTTTGGGCAAGGGAATCTCAAAAGAACACTTGGCGTTTTTTTGCAGATAACTTAATTCATCCCTGTATCTTTGCAGCACATAGGGGCATGTTATCCAGGCAAATACCCCCCTGACAGATTTTACGGGAAACAGAAGGATGCGGGCATCAGAAAAGCCCAGCGCCCCTGCGTACTGTTTTGCATTCCTGAATTTTTCCCTTATTAGAGGATCCTTTTCATCGTTGTCATAGCCAAAGGCAATATGGATCCTTATTTTATCTGCTTTTGAGGATAATTTGTTTTCCAGGGCTTCACGAAAACTCCCCTTGAGCCCGGCGCCTTCGATTTTGGGGAAATGGGAATGCTTTTCCCTTTGTATGGGGAGATCGACGTAGCCTACATCGCTCCCGCTGCCGGCATGAAGCGGAGTAATAACATGAAAATAGACCGGCTTGGCAATCTTATACATTTTTAATTGTCTCCTTCCTGATGCCGCGGAGTTTTGAGTTGCTGACGATCCTTGCCCTGCCGGCATCATTTAACTGATACTCACTTATATAATTGGTATAGTCGCTGTCGTGATCCTTATCGAAAGTTTTATAAATATAAATTTGTGCGTTATCAACAATAAAGTAAAATATCCTGTAGGGATTGTCGCCAGCATCATATACAGTATGGCCGTTCTTTACTTTTAGCTTGGCATCTCTCAATTGCCGGTTCCAGAATTTTATTTTTAAAATCTCAAGGATATTTTTTTGTTTTTGTATCTCCTCCCAAACCTGATCCGAGGCATAAAAGTAAAAACTTTTTTCCCTGTACTTCCGCCACAGGATAAGGCCCAAGGAATTAAATGCTACAAGGCCATCGGCAATTTCCAGGCAGCTTTCCGCCTCCTGCTGAAAATGATAGTCCTCATTTTTGATAATGCCTTCACTCTCTATGGATTCAAACAGGGATTCATATTTTTCGAATATTTCTTCGTTTAAAGTTAAGGGGACACCAGGGATTTCCAAAAGTCGCTCAGAATCCTTGTTGATATAGACAATCGGGGTTCTGTTAACCTGCCCCAATATAGTCAAATATGGTATTGTTGCTTTGTAACCGCCGGTAATATTGATGAGGCAATCCCCGTAATAACCTGAATTGGCACTGCCCCCACCGGCAATTTGATTTATTCTATTGATGAGGTTTGCCAGGCCTTCCTTAAATTGTGACAACTCTTTTACCTGTAGGTTTGTGATCACATCGTTCCTTCTGTTGAAAAAGGCCTCCACACCCAAATTTCCCAATATATTTCTATTTATTTCCGCTGCCAGGGCGGACTCCAGCGTATCGCTGGCAAGCAGATAAACACTAATATTGGATTCCTTTTGTTTTTCCGTCTGCTTTTTTCCTGCTTCTATGATGCTTTTTATTTCCGCCGAAACATCCCTTTTCTGTTGTTCAGGAGACATTTCCCCGGCCCACTTTGCCACAACCTGCCTGATGCGCTCTAAAATATTTTGATAATTATCCCACTCCCCGGCTTCCCTGTCCTTTATTGATTCCCTCAGCGAATCAATACTGCTGCCCGGATAATTATCGAAGATGGATGTCCCCACCATGGTGATGATTTTTTTCACAGTTGACACCTCCAATATATGCTACCCCAAAACCCTTCTCTTTTTCATAATCGGATACAGATTTACCATGGATCTCCTGAAGCCCTGCCGCGGCTTTGCCGGAAAGGGTCTGGAAGTAATAAACGCTTCCGGGGGGGACGGCCCTTTTCATAGGCTTCGGTTTCCCCAGCTTATAATCAAACCCTCCGATAGAAATGTGTTTTCCCACTGAGGCAGCGATTAGTTTAACCTTAATACCTGCCAGCTCCCCCAAAAAGGTACCTTCTTCAATCCAGCCCGGCAGCCAACCGTGTTTAAAAAGGGCCGGCGTGGAAAGATAAATTTTAAACATATCGTTGTCGAGTTCCGGAAAAGCGGCCATGCCGTCCTCTATTCCGTTACCTGTACGCGCATAGTGAACTATTTTGCCTTCCCCGCCAAGCCTTAACAGCCCCCTTTCCTCAAGCTCGATGCCTTCGAAATCTATGACCAGGGCTGTTTTTTCTTTTTTTTCGTTCTCCGGCCTGATCATGCCCACCCGGTATAATCTGCCCTCCAAAACTGCTTTCGTTTCTATGTTGCGTGCTATTCCCACCCTGGGTTCGGTTCTGATAAACCGGTCGATTCGATCGTAAAACAGCACCTTGCTGCCCCGAAGGTAATGTTCAAAAATAGCTTCATGCAGCAGTCCATCCGCAATTGCCTCGATCTCACTTTCCGAGCCTAGTGTTTTGGGCAGAGGATAGCTTGATAAAGGCCTTTCCGCTAGTTTTAACAACATCGCCTTGTTATTGCGACTGTCTTTTTCTTTGGCACAATCCAAAGGCATGGGAAGGTATAAGTTGTCGTTTACAGCCAAATAAATCCCCTTAATCACTAACTTTCTGCTTGGATCCTTTTCAGTATCCGCTTGTGAAAAAGATATTCCTTTTTGAAATAACACAGTGCTTCTCAATGCGCCGTAGAGAACCGAGGGATAAGGAGGAAAAACAACATCCGCCCAAGTTTCCGCACCTAAATTAAAAGGTTTGCCATCCCTAAAAAATAAGGTTTCGATAGCCTCAATCTTTATCCTCATTTTTTAGTTTCCTCCTTATAAAATTGAGAATATGCAACATAGTGGCGGTATCCTTTCCCCTTCCGTCCGCAAGGAAGCCATCATAGAAAGCTTCGATATTAGCGACAAGTTGTACCGTTCCCTCCTTTTTCCTGATCGCAAACTCTTTTTGGCTTTCCCCCTCCGCCCGAGCCAGGTTCAAGGACCTGTGAATAAGTCCGGTTAGTACCACCCGAACATATTTGCTGTCAAATTCAATCCGCCTGAACGCCCGATCGATTTTGTTGATAAAGGCATCCGATGTCACTTCATGATACAACGCACCGTAAACGGTACTAAGGCAATCCAGCTTGTCCCATCTAATAACGCAGTATTTTATTTCACCTGAATGTTTTAATACGGCCAGCCCAAATGAATCTTTTTGGCCATCGTATTTTTTTGCCTTCCTTTCCATTTCCCTTCCCCATTTGACAGCTTCGGCCAAAGGGGTCTTATAGTGGGCAATAACGATGCCGGCAGAGATAGTTATATGATCATCCTTGTATCTAAAATATTTGTCTTTTAACGGTTCGCTCACAGTTGTATGGAAAGAATCCCTTAAACCTTTTATGGATGCAAAAAAATCGGACAGGCACAGGAAAATACAGCAATCATCCCCTCCCGCATAAACGACCTTTCCCCTTCCCGGTTTGGAGATAATTTCGCCGGACAAATCGGTAAAGAGTCCAAGCCTTTTGGATAGTTCCCGGTGAAAATCCTTCAGACTCACGCCATCTATTAGCCGCCCGCCTCCCAACCACTTGCCCATATCATCACCGTCGAGGAACAACAGGGCATAGTAGGCCGGAGGTGCCCCATATTCCTTATAAATTGCTTCTAATTTCTTTCTAAGAAGATCCAGATTGTTTCCCGAGGGGCTAAAGCCACTTTTTTGCAAATATATATCTTCTAGGGAATCTATATAGTAGAGCTGATCGTCAAAAAATTGCCTTCTGTGTTCATCGCCGAAAAGTTTTTTATATCCGTCAAGCAACGCCTTCCCTTTTTCGTTGTCTTCCTCTATTCTATTTTTCCAATCCATGCAGGCAATCCCGGCAGTCGAGGGAAAGGGGTTTTTCCCCTCCTGGAAGAAAAATCTTTTGGTTAGGCAGACGGCGCAAAGCCCTTCCCCATGCAGAATTCTAAAGTCCGCAAGCCGCAATGCCCCGTTGCCAAGGTAGGGAAATTTATTTATTTCCCCATTAAAAAATAGAGCATTCCTTTCTCCGCAAAGGGAACATTTACGGCCACTTTCCTCCATCTGAGGAAAAGCCCTCAGGTTTTTTACCGAGGCAAGATCCTTTCCTATTTCCCGGTAACTGTCTGCATAGATATCAACGGGGCGGGCAGCCCAGTATATTTGCAAATGTTTGGCAATTTGTCCGCCATAGCCTGCAGGTTTAGGCAAATTCCCAAACAGTGAAAGAAACACCCTTTCGGATTCCCTTTCGTAGAATGTTTGCACTGAGCTTTTTACTTTTTCCCCTAGATCTGCCAGCTCATTTTCATTTTGGCCTTTAATCAAGGCAATAAACCTATTGGGTTTGGTTTTTATGTTTTTATGGGGATAAATAATTTCTGCGCTGCGGCATAACTGTTTCAGCTTGGAAAGGGCTTGCTCTGTCAAGGCGGCTAAAAAAATTGTACTGTTGTAGAAATCCTGGGTTTTTCTTGATTGGGAAATGTAATCCTGTACAGGATTTATAGAAAAAGCAAGCAGATAATCGTTCATGAGCCGGCCTCCCTGATTTTGCCGTGCAAGTAACGGAAACTTTCGGCATGGGAGTTTTTAATATTTTCATAGATTTCCCTGGATTCCTCAAATGTATAGGTATGGACAAGCCTGTTGCGATCCTCGATCATCTTCATCCAATCTTCCATATTCTGTATGAGGCTGTTATTTACTGCATGCTTAAAACATTCTCGGGGGGAATTACAAACGATACCCAAATCGGCAAGGTATTCCTTGATTAATTTCCAGGCAAGTTCATAACATAATTCAAACCTTTTGATCACACCGTCTATTTCCAGTTCTGTTACGGCAACCTGCAGGGCATTTTCTAAATTGCGGTAAGCCTTTTCATAATTTATCAAATACTTACCCGTCCTTTTTCTCATAAACGCTCACCCCTTCTTTTCTAATTTTATTTCTCAACGGTTCACCTGCCTTCCTGATATTAACCAGATCAACCGGCGCAATCAGGCGGCAGTTTTCTGTTGAAACCGGAGCGTCCACGGCAAGATCCAGATCCGACTTGCTATGATAGTTGCCCTTTGCTCTGGAGCCAAACACTATTATTTTCTCGGGATTCAGATCTTTGGCTATAACGCCCTTCATCTTATCTAGGGAGGCAGGGGTAAGCAGAACATTCTCCTGCGCAAAGCCTTTTAGCAGATGCCAAAATTCTTCCAGCAAGGTATATTCGGGTTTTTGGGTTCGGAACCCCTCCGATATCACCCCCCCCTCCGAAAGAAATTCCCCTGATAGCCGCAGGGCACCCCAATGATAAATATTTTCGCCGGTTTTCCATATTTTAAATATCAGCGGGGAGGACCTCCTGGTAACTATTTCTTTTCCTTGTCTTCCCTGCACCCTGGTTTTGTTGCTTCTGTGCATGACAGGCAACCCAAACGCAGCCGTCTCGAAGACATGGTGTTTGTTTTTACCCCGAAAGGTTTTGTATTTTCGGCCAAGGTCATCTATGGCACCATGCCAATTGCTTTCGGACCGGCGGGAAACCAAAAGCCTCGAGAAACTCAAATTGGAGTATTTGGATGTAAAGGCAACTTCTTTCCCGTTATTTATTATGCTGCTCGCCGTGCAAACGTTTGCCATGATCCAGGCAGCAAGATTTTCGGCACCAAGGCTTCCGGGTATAAAATCCAGGCCGCAGCTTTTGATTAAATCGTTGTTATCAACAGATTTTACTGCAACATTGCCGGCACCCCTTCTGGATCTGCTGCCAAAGCCGCCAAGGTTTACCGACAGCCAAAAAGCTGCAAGGGCATTTTTCAGGGCATCTTTACATTGGGATAAAATAGTTATTTCAAAGGTCGCCCCCGGTGCAAAACACGGTCTCTCCTGCGTCGATAAAAACATGGGATAAAACAGATAGTGCACCCCTTCAAATCCTTTCAGGGGTTTTTTATAGGGTCTGCCGTTTTTTGATTGCACCCATCCATATTTTATCAAATCCCATGATGAGGAAAGGTTTGCCGATCCGCATGTGTCTGCGTTAACAATGATGCGCACCTTGCTTTTCCCTGCCTTGCCGCCGATTCCCCCGAAAATATTTTCTTCCCGTTCCCTGAGCGCCTCCATGTTATCCTCTGTTCTCATGGCCCGCCACCAAAAACGCATCATCCCTTTAATGGAGGCAGGCCTCAATTCCGGTTCCAAGGGACTGGCCCCAAACATGAACATCGGTGTGATAATCTGGCAACTGAACTTGACTTTGTCCATCAATGGATTCCCTCCCTTGCAATATAATCCAAATATTTTTGCTCGAATTTAAATATCCATGCGCTTAAAATAGGTATAATGTTTACCGCTGGAGATATAGCGATAAGGGAGCAAGGTTCGGACCAGAACACGATATTTTCCCAGCGCAGACGGTTTTCCTCCATAAGAGTTAATTCGGGCAAAACCATCCCCGTCTTCCATTAAGGCCAGTCCGAATTCATCCAGGTAAAGGGTTGTGGCGAATCCCCCGTTAATGAAATCTGCTTTATCCTCCGGGCAGGTGAAACCTCTTTCCAGTCCATCTTCAATGGTTTCCGATTTTATAAACTGCATAAAAGAACCCCGCTTGCCAAAATAATTGATCCCCATGGCCAGTTTGGAAAGCTCTTCAACCTGGCTTATGGAAAGCATCGTGACATTTATGGCTATCTCCAAATGTCCCCTGAAAAAGCAGAACTCCCTATAGGCTATGGTCGGCGAATAGATGCCCTGTGGAGCTCCGCGCTCCTCTTGTTTTACTCTGACAAAGGTATTCTGGACCACACAATATGCCGGGGGACGGAAGCGGATTTCCAATCCTTTTACTAAATTAAAAACAGCCTGGGCTTTGCCCTTTGCCACAGTCTTGTTGTACATCCTGAAGCATGCGTCGATAAGGGCCATTTTGACAGCATAGGGCGTGGGCAGCAGCAACGTTTTGCCGCCTTTGCTCGTGGCATGGGTCATCCGCAAAGAGAAAAGACCGGTCGGGGAATAGCTTAAAATAAGCCATTTTCCCTTTACCACTTCGGTGTTTCCCAAGGATAACGCTGTTTTCGGCAAATCTAATTTTGGCATGCCTTAATCACTCCAGGGCTGAACAGTGTTTATTATTGTCCCCATTACCTCGCTGAAGTTACCCGCTCCTGTAAACTGCCGGACCTTCACATGCTCAGATTCGGAAACCTTGTTTAAATTGTGGGCAATTGTCTCTATCTCCGCTAGATAGTTTTTATTTAACGGACTCAGCGTTGGGGCGGGCAGAGGATTGCCCGATGTGGTCACTACACCGCTAAAATCCAGGATATGGGGATGTTGGGTATTTCTATGGGCACCGGCAGGCTTGATAAAGGTATACAGAACACTTTTCAACATGGCCTTTATGCGCTTTTCCCGTGCCTCATCATCGAGTTCATAATCAAGGGTAATATCATTGCGGCCAATCCTGTATAGGTCTACATTGAGGACTACCGCATATTGGCCGCTGGAAGCAGGCCTGTGGAAAATATTTTGCCCCAGGTTTTGCTCCGATCCCGATCCCGCGCCCCTCCCCTCGGGAACGAATTTGGCATGCAGATACGTTTCCGTCCTGGTGGTATCCGGCCGTCCCACAACCCAGCTAAATTCGATGCACGATTTTCTGGCAAGCGATTTGGACCCGGCCCACCCCGTTAGCAAAATTCCCTCGCAGTCATCGAGGGTGCAGGCCTGAATTACCCTGCGAAGGTTGTAGGAATCGATCCGGCCCTCGCCCTTGGCCATCAGGTATTCCTCGCTTTTTTCCACTTCGGCGGCAAGTTTAAAATCGCCGGCTATCCTGTTGGCATCAAATTGGCGGCATCCCCTGCATAGGGGGAGAGATGCAGATTTTGCCTCCCCAAAAAGGTGTTCGGCTTGAATATGTTTAAACATATCGCCCGATACGGCGTTTACCGTATACAGGTCCCCGTCTTCCCCAACGATTTCCACCATCCTCGTCATCATGGTATTTCCCTCGGAACCCTCGTTATTTAAGGCGTGAAGGTTCATGGTGATCAGCCCGGATATAGCCAGGGAATGCAGTTTCATTATTTACTTGCCTCCTTTTTTTCGTTTTCTGCTTCTTGCACCAAAACATTCTGTTTTGGCGTTCTAGCGTAACCATAAGCCAGGAGAAGCATGCCGACCAGTTCAGCCCCATGTTGTTTGATCAGCGAAATAACTTCGTCCATATCCTCGGCGTTTACCTTATGGTGTTTCCAACCATCGCCCGGAGATTTGATATCCAAATTTTCGCTTTCCCAATTATATTGCTGGACAAACTCGGCGAGTGCAGCTATAAATTCCTCATCCCCGCCCTTTATTTTCTGCTTCCATTTTTGCGCCAGGCCGAAGCGAACCTCACGTTCATGTTTCTTCTGCTTTTGCATTTGAAGAGCATAAATGGTCGCCTCCCGCACTGCCCTGGCCACGCCTTTAAAGCCCCTGCCTTCTACGATGCCCTGCATGTTATACCCCCTTAGTAAAATAGTATCCAGATTTTCTGTGGAGAGCCTAACAACCCACTCGTCCCTGCCCATGCGTTCCATCACGTGGATAGCAAAACGGTAGCAGAACAAAAGAAAATCCCTCGGATCCCCGCTGGCCAACCACTTGCGAAACTGCTGCAACACGGGCAGATCGCCTGAATGATCCTCATTTAACGACAATAAGCAACCTGTCAGCCCATCCCTATCCTTCCTGCCCACAAACGAATAGATCAGCCTGAAGTAGGCATTGGCATCATCCCTGTCGTTAACTACAAACCAGGAGGGCAGCGCAGTAAATGAGTAATTCATCAATGCCGAGGCCGTCCCAAGTTTCTGGAAAAAAGCCTGATGCAAACCCCGCACCACATCGGAAGGCCTCCGTCGGCGCAGGGAAATAAAACTTCCCATCACATCGGAATGCCAGATCAACAATTCCGTTAGGCGCAGCAGGGTTTCTATATCTAGGAGCAATCCCGCCCCCCTGCCCCAAAGACCAATTTTACGGAGTCTTTTATGCAGGTCCTGCAGGCCGGAGAGGCGGATATCGGCGGGTTCGATAACAAACACCTTGAAATTTCCCCCAACCCGGTAGGGCAACATGGCACTATAAGCACCGCGGTATTTTAACCATTCCGAAAACGGGTCTAGAATGCCGGCAGAAATACTGCCCGGGGCCGTGGAATCCGGCTTGGGCCGGTGTACGCCCTTTCCCGAAATAGGATTGAACACCTGGCTGTTCGTAACCGGCGGTGATTCCCCTCCTCGGGGGCAGTTTTCCAAGTTGGCCTTAATCCAGGATGCTGCCCTTTTGGCATCCCGGCTAAGCCAAAGAAACAGTTGTTTGTCCGACGACCATCCCTTGCGCATCATGGCCAGGAATAATGCCATTTGATACTCCGCCACCGGTGAAGGAGGTTCGTCCGCCCCTTGTTCCCGCAATGCCTGAAGTATTTTCTGCCCTTTCTTGTCAACAGCTTTGCGAAATTCCCGCAGTTTTTCTGCTTTTTCCCTCTCCTTTTCATAGAATAAAACCCACCCGTCGGGAGGAGTGCCGTCTTTTTTTAGGTAGATAAAAGGATATCCGGGCTCAACCCTGGGCCAGTCCTCCAACTCCGCGGGAAC
>CAZAQM010000040.1:0-3036 GCA_964487385.1 uncultured Dethiobacter sp. | reverse complement strand
CCGTACACCGGGACCTGCTAGCTCCTCCAGCAAACCGGCAAGCCCCACCGCTTCCAAAACATCCGCGTAGGTATTGGTTCGTTTAGGAACGGCAAAATTCATCTTTTCACTCCTTCCGCTGTCCCCGCCTGATCCGCCAAACGCAAACGGCGAACAAGATACCAGTACAACGGCAGCCACCTGCTGTCTTCCTCGTTGCAGGCGGAAAGCAGCTCCCGGCTAAATGCCTTTTTATTTACCTCCTCCGGTTTCTCCAGCAGCCTATCCAGAACCGGCAAGCTTTCTTTTTGCAAAGAGCTGTTCAAAAAATCAACGGCCATTTTATCCAAGGCAAACATGCCCAGATTTTTGGCGTGCCCCGTGTGATGCCGGGCAATAGCCGTGAGTACACAGGCAGCCAGATCCTCCGTCCCTTTGAAAACGGCAAATAGATAATCGCTTACCGCATATGCCCCTTCGACTGCATGGGGCGGCCGTTGGGGAACACGGCCATCGGCTAGGGGATCATAGTCCATGTGCGACAGCGGAACGGAGGGCACCTGCCCCGGCGTCTTCAATTCCTGCCATTTTCTGGCCACGGCCTGCCAGCCATCGCCCAGCTTACCCGCATCGTGCAAGATAACTGCCAGGGTTCCCCCCTTTTCGATCGTCTTTTCATCTATACCTAGGTGTTTTGCTAACAACCGGAGTGAACAAAGGTATCTTTTCTGTTGTTGCCGGTACTGCTTTAAAACCCGCTGCACGTGCTCGGAGAAGGTTTCCACACGGTACCGATATCGCCTCCGAACTTCCCGCCTGGCATACCGCACATCCGTTTTACCCGCCGGACCTCCCAGGATCAATCCCAGCTCCTTTGTGTAGGAGACAAACTTCGGATTGACTGCCAGCAGCCAGGCTGCCGGTATCATCCCAGCCTCCAATTCCCGCCAATTGAATCTAAGGGTCATTTCCTCGTCCGCACCGGTATCCGCCGGGTACGGAGCCTTAATCAACCATTCGGTTTCGGCTCTACCGAACATTTTTTGGAAAAATGAGCGCACGCTGGAGGTGGGCACAGCAAGCATCTCCGGCCAGCTTTCAATGTAATCGAGCCGAATTAATTCCGGCCTGTCCGTTACAATAACACTGATGCTGTTAATATCACGGATCAGTTCCTCACGGGCGCCTTCCAGTGCCCCATCCATAGCAAGATTTACCTTTTTCCTACGGCTGTACATATTGCCGTATGATGATAAAAAACCGGCTTCCCGCTCCCCGAGTACCGCGTTTACCGCCGACCGTTCCTGCTCCCAGGTAAAGACACTTCCGGAAAGTTCACGCAATACTTTTGCGGTGGCATCCATATCCTCTTTGCCGTAGGGCAGATAACCTGCCGGGCTAAATACAGTAACGGTACCCTCCCCCCCATAACGGGCACACCGGCCGGCTCGTTGAACCAGGCTGTTTATTGGGGCAAGTTCGCTATAAAGCCGTTCAACAGAAAAATCCATACCTGCCTCCACGACCTGTGTGCTAACGAGGATATAGCTCCCTCTATCAGCCTGCGTGCCCTTGCCGAGGCGCAGCATCGATTCCCTTTCGATGTTTTTTCTATCCTCGGGGTAAAAGCGGGAGTGCAGCAAGTGTACAATAGTTTCTTCCGAAGCAAGGCGGCGCAATTCCTTATAAAACTGCTGTGCCCGGGATACCGTGTTGGCAATAAGCAGCGTTCGTGAGCAATGATTGTCCAGGATTTGCTGTATGGATATTTCTTTATCCTCGTATATCCACCGGCGATTGGTGGGCTCCTTTTTTCTGTTTTCGATCAGCAGTATTTCCTCGGGAAGAGGATCGATGACTACAGTATTGGACAGCCTGTTCCGCAACCAGTCTATCGCATTATCAGATAGGGTCGCCGTCATTAAAACAAAGCTGCAGCAACCTTCCAGTCTACCGAGCATTTCTATCGCCGTACCCATGGAGCGCCTAGGATCAAGTAAATGGAATTCATCGAGGATTAACAGGCTTCCCACAAGGACACCGGCATTGATATTGGCCAGTCTTTTCGGCAGGGACACCGGAGCCATGAGGTATGCGGAAAGTAGTTGGTCTATAGTGGTAAATATGATCTCCCCCTGGAAAAACTTATCTTTCTGCTGTTCCCCGGTCTGGATCGTAACATCGATAGTTTCAACCTTGCCTGATAATTTTACGTACCGACAGGCCTCCTTTGTCGTTTGATATAGCTGGGAAGCCAATGAGCGCAAGGGCAAAGCATAGATAACCCGATCCTGCAATGGTTTCCCTTCCTGCCGCCCAAGAATAAACGGAAGCAGGGAGGCCCAAGTTTTCCCGGAACCTGTAGGCGCCCGCAAAATGACATTTTTACCTGAAAGAAGGGATAGGGCAACCCTTTCCTGAAATGGAAAGAGCGTAACATCCCTACTGTTCATAAGTTGTTTGAACAGAACGTTGAGTCTGCTTATGGTATGAGTTTCATTTTGAAGTTCGTTTCTTGAGCTACCCATATAGATATATTATCTCCTATGGTAATTATGTGTTATGTGTTCTCTCAGAAT
Source organism: uncultured Dethiobacter sp. (assembly GCA_964487385.1). Lineage (GTDB taxonomy): Bacteria > Bacillota > Dethiobacteria > DTU022 > UBA8154 > DUNV01. The sequence goes on along the minus strand of CAZAQM010000040.1, from coordinate 478 downwards.
GTTAGCATAAAGATAGCAATAAGTCAAACATAATTTACCTGGTTTTAAATTAAAAACCATCTCCCAGGGCATAAAAGGTAAAACACATAATTTACCATTTTTCAGTCCCTTATTTTGAGATGGTTTTTATCTGCTTTTACTAGTACCAATTCCAACATGCCAAATTTGCCTCAGAAATCCATCCCAAAAGCCCACGGTTCCTGTACCTGAAATATTCCAAAGCGGCTTCGGGCAAAATGCTTATTCTTCAAACCCCTCTAGAAGCACCTTATTTCGTCATCCGGCAACAGTTGAATCAGTCACAAAATACTATAACATAATAGAGAGGAAAAATGCAAAAAATGCTTTGATGATCTTTGCCCTCAAATAAACATCCGGTATTTCCCCAGACCAAACACTGCATTTTTGCCCACATGGACCTGTTCACCCAAGATGAGGAAAGGCAGAAATTCATCCAAGGCACCTTCGTAGACCACGG
>CAZAQM010000039.1:0-12836 GCA_964487385.1 uncultured Dethiobacter sp. | reverse complement strand
ATTAAACAGTGTACAGGAGGATGGAAAATGGGCAAAGAAGAAAATACCTACATAAGAGTGCCGGCCGCCGGGTTAAGGGAAATTGCCGCCGGGCTTCTCATGGAATATGATGTTCCCCTTGATCACGCAAAAATTGTCAGCGATGTACTCGTCACCGCCGACCTGCGGGGGGTGGAATCCCACGGTGTGGGCCGCCTCTTTCCCTACTATATCTCCAGGCTGCGGCAGGGTTATATGAACCCCCGGCCAAGCCTGCAAGTCTCCAGCAGCTTTGGGCCCATCTTCCGGATGGATGCCGACAACGGCCTGGGGCATGTGGCCTGCCACAGGGCCATGGAAAAGTGCCTCGATCTTGCCGGAGAACATGGGATCGGCCTTGGGGGCATCAAAAACAGCAATCATTTCGGCATAGCAGGATACTATTCCATGATGGCCCTCAGGAAGGGGATGATTGGAATATGCATGTCTAACACCCAGCCACTGGTCATGCCCACCTATTCCAAAAAACGCCTCCTGGGAACAAACCCTTTCAGCATTGCCGTACCCGCCGGGAAATCACAACCCTTTGTCCTGGATATGGCCACCAGCGTGGTGCCTATTGGCAAAATAGAGGTTTACCGGCGCAAGGGGCTGGGGATTCCCCCCGAATGGGGTGCCGATAGTCTCGGCCGTCCAACAGCGGATCCGGCAGAAGTCTTTGAGGGCGGCGGCCTCTTTCCCCTGGGCGGCCCGGCAGAAACCGCCGGTTATAAGGGATATGGCCTTTCTGCTGCCATCGATATCCTCTCCGGGGTGCTCACGGGTTCATCCTTCCTGGCCGGCGTCCTCAATGCCAGGATCAGGCCCGAACCCTGCGGGGTGGGCCATTTCGTTGCCGCCCTAAAGGTGGAGGCCTTTATGGAGCTAGCGGAATTCGGCGAACGAATGGATGAGTTTATTGAAGAGTTAAAAACGGCGCCCCTGGCCGATGGCTGTGATAAAATTTACCTGGCCGGCGAGAAAGAATTTGCGCAGTGGGAAATAAACTTGCGGGATGGAGTTCCCCTCCACCAGGAAATATGGGAAGAACTGAGCAGCAACTGCCTCAAGCATAATATCAATTTGCCGGAGATCAATATTTGCCAACCCTGATGAAAGAGCCATGCGGGGATCTTTGAGGCGCAGCCCGCTCCGGGTAGTAACCGGACCAGGGCTGCGCCTTTTTATCTGCCTGATATTCGTTTGCTTTCCTTGCTTGCCAATACCCGCCTACTTATCCCCGGTATCCTCTTTGATGCCGGCAAGCCGCCTGGCAAGCCGCTTTTTCCCTTCCGTATCGACTTCCCGAAAGATGGTGACGCGGTGTGCTTCGGGTGAGCCGCCGCCATGGATATCGGAGATGGTGTCGGCGCTTTCCATAGCCAGCTTTTCAGCCAGGCGGAATAGTTTGATGCGGTTTTCCACCGAAAAACCGTCAGCCCCCTTCAGGTATTTCTTGACCAGGTGGCCGATTTCAGCATTGTCGATATCCCGATCCGAGGGAAGATCCGCCACGAAACCCCCGCAAATATCGATCATCAGGCGGGTGGCCTCGGCCATCTCCTTGCCTTCATGTATCTTGGAGGCATTGGCCAGTACCGTATCGATAAAATAAGTCCCGGAGGGTTCCTTTTTGCCTTCATAGGAAGAAGCCAGGCAGCATCCATAGAGGGTCTCCGCCCGGTGGATCATCTCGATGGCCTTTTGCTTATGGTGGCTGGCCTTGACAGTGCCGTTATAATCCATCAGGCAAAGGGCCGTGCCCACCATACAGTCAATTTTTCCGGCCTTGCAGCCGCCATGGCTCTGGCGGTGGTAGGAGGAGAAGCGCAGAACCATTTCGGTGGCAAATTCGGTTTCCCCGCACATAAAAACCCTTTCCCAGGGCACAAACACATCGTCGAAAATGAGCAGGGGGCAATACTTGGAATAATAGACATTGCCCATATCGCAGCCGTCCAGTTCACGCATATCCAGGGAGGAGCGGCCCACCACATGGATGAGGCCCGGTGTATCCGCCGGCACAGCAAAGGAAACGGAATAATCCTCATCCCCCTTGCGGAGTGCCCTGGTGGGGAGCACGATGATCTCATGGGAGGAAAGGGAGCCGGTTTGGTGTGCTTTGGCGCCCCTGACAACGATGCCGTCATCACGGCGTTCCACCACGTGTACGTACATATCCTTGTCATCCTGGTTGCCGGGGCCTTTGGAGCGATCACCCTTTACATCGGTCACACCGGCATTACAGGTCAGGTCATTTTCCTGGACATATTTGAGAAATTTCAGGAAGTTTTTATTGTACGATGTTCCATACTTTTGATCGATATCATAAGTAACGATGGAGAGCGTGGAAAGGCAGTCCAGCCCTGTGCAGCGCTGGTGGCAGGTTCCCACATAACCGCCGAGCTGGCGGTTTACCTTGACCCTGGCGACGAGATCCTCGATCGATGCCGGGGGCAAAGTAAAGCGGTTGACCGGCTCATTGATGAGGGGGCTCCGGGTGACGACCAGATCCCGGTATTTATCCATCTCGGCAATCTCATAAGTTGACGCGGTTGCCTCGATGCCGGCCCGCAGCCGGGGGTTGTCCACCACGTTTGTGATCTTTTCGCCAAACATGTAGACGGTGGGTTTCATTTTGCGCAAAGATTCAATATATTCCTCTCTTGTTTTTAAAGCCATAATCTCTACCTCCTAATATTTTTTATCTGGACAAGATTTCCTCGTGTCTCCTTTTTAAAAGACATTCCTTTGAGCAGATCGGCAACATCGCCTGGTTTTCTGGCGATGAGGGCGCCTGCTTTATTGAGGGCCCCGATCTTGCTTGCCACCGTGCCCTGCCCTTTTTTACTGATGATAGCTCCGGCATGTCCCATTCTGCGTCCCGAAGGAGCAGTGCGACCAGTAATATAGGCGATGACCGGTTTTTTCATTTCCTTGATAAATTCTGCTGCTTCTTCCTCTGAACTGCCGCCGATCTCGCCGACGATAATGGCAGCCTCCGTGTCGGGGTCCGCCTCAAACTCCTGCAGGATCCTTATCATCCGGGAGCCCACTACGGGGTCGCCTCCCACGCCGATGACTGTGCTCTGGCCCAGCCCGATTTTCTGCAAAATTCCGGCCATCTCGTAGGAAAGGGTGCCGCTGCGGGAAATTATGCCTATTTTGCCCTCGTTGAACATGTTTCCGGGCATGATGCCCAGTTTTCCCACGCCAGGGCTGATAATTCCCGGGGTATTGGGCCCCAGGAGCCAGGCGCCCTGCTTTTCTGCCGCACTTTTCATCTGCAGCACATCGTGCAGGGGGACATGTTCGGGGATGGCCACGATTAGCTTCATGCCGGCATCTATTGCTTCCAGGACGGCATCCCGCAGAAAAGGACCGGGGACAAACATTACGGTGGCATTGGCGCCGTGTTTTTCCACCGCTTCATAAACATCGTCATAGACGGGCAGGCCATGTACCGTTTCGCCGCCTCTGCCCGGGGTGACACCGGCGACCAGCTTGGTTCCATATTCCAGCATCCAGGCTGTCTGGACGCTGCCAATACGTCCGGTGATCCCCTGGACGACGCCCCGGGTCTGGCTATCCAGCAGAATGCTCAATTACATCGCCCCCTCGCCTGCTGTCTTAGTCACTTTGGCATCAGGATATGCCAGTTCTATAATGCTATCGACCGCATCCTCGGTGTTAACGGAAGTGATCACGGTAATGCCGCCCTCCCTGAGAGTTTCCCAGCACTCTTCCTGTTTATTGCCCAGGGCTTTCACGACTATGGGCGGGGCATCCGCCTCCCTGACGAAACGCACAACACCCTTTGCCCCTTTTTCGATGGGGTTTACTCCCCCATAAATATTGATGACCACGCCGGCTACATTGCCGTTTTTGCACACCAGTTTGAGGGCGTTATACATCAGATCCTCCGTAATGCCTCCGCCCGTTTCCAAAAAATTTGCCGGGGGGAAACCCTTGTCTTCCAGCAGATCCATGGTGGCCATGGCCAGTCCGGCACCACTGCCGATCACGCCGATGGAACCGCCCAGTTTTATGTAGGTAACCCCAATCTGGCGGGCTTCCTTCTCCAACAGATCCCGCTCCTCCCAAAACTTCTTTTCAAATTTTTGCCTGGAAAGGGCATTGTCATCCACTTCCACCTTGGCGTCCAAAGCGATGATGCTCTTGTCGGGAAGTATGACGAGAGGGTTTATCTCCCCCATGACGAGATCATATTTTAAAAAGAGATGCAGAAGTTTTGTGGCAATTCCCGCCAGCGCCTCCAAAACTTTGCCCTGAAAACCGCCCTGGCGGATAAAACGCCTCAAGCGGTAGTGGGGCGGCAGATGGAGGGGATCCACGATCATGCGGAAAGCCTTTTCGGGTTTTTCGGCAACGATCTGTTCTATATTAATCCCGCCCTCCGGTGAAAAGAGGAAAACCAGATCGCCCGTGTTGATATCCACCACCAGGCCCATATAGACTTCCTCGGCTATATCGATTCGCTCTTCCACCAGGACCTTTTCAACGGAAAAATCTTCTATATTCATCCGGAAAAGCAATTCTGCTTCCGGGCGGACATGGGCAGGATTGTCGATCAATTTTACGCCGCCGGCCTTGCCCCTTCCCTCTGAAGGAATCTGCGCCTTGAGGACAATATCGCCGCCAAGCGCTTCGGCAGCTTCTTCTGCCTCTCGGGCATTGATGACAACTTTGCCCCGGGGGATGGGGATGCCGTTTTCAGCAAATAAATTCTTTCCCTGGTATTCCAAAAGTTTCACTATTTCTCCTCCTTAACGTTAAATATTTGGCATTTGTTTTTCGGTATTTTTGCTTTGGCCGTGCAGGGCTTTTCACAGCAGTGTTTCCTTATGGGCCAAAATAATCAAACTTCATTTTATCATAAAAAAGGTTAAATTAAACTAGTTATTTTGTAATTTACAAAGATCCATGCAATAATTATTCTTTTTTAAGGGATTTGTAAACAATTATAAATTAAAAAGGTGCCTTTTGGGCACCTCTTTAATAATTTTTTTTTAATTGGCCGTTTAGAGAATGATGACGATTATCCCGCCGCTTCCCTCGTTTATTATTTTTTCCAGTGTTTCCTGGAGTTTGTTTTGGGCACTTTGCGGCATATTTCCCAGTTTGCCGGAGATCCCGTCCCTGACCAGTTCATACAGCGATTTCCCCAGCAGGTTGGACTGCCAAATCTTCTGCGGGTTTTCAGCATATTCATCCATGAGATAATTAACCAGTTCTTCGCTTTGTTTCTCCGTACCCACGATGGGGGTAAATTCAGATTTGATATCGACTTTGATCAAATGGAGCGAAGGAGCGCTGGCCTGCAGCCTGACCCCGAAGCGGCCCCCCTGCCGGATAATTTCCGGTTCCTCCAGGCTGATCTCCTCCAGAAGCGGCGGCACTATACCGTAGCCGTTTTCTTTGACTTCCTCCAGGGCCTGGGCAATTTTGTCATACTCTCTTTTGGCAAAGGAAAAATCCTTGACCACCTTTAAGAGATCTGCCTGATCCCCGATCTCCATACCGCAGATTTGTGAAAGCACTTTTTCATACAGTTCCTGGGGGGCAGTTACTTCAATAAAGGCGGAGCCGCTGCCCAGCTCAATGTTTCTGATCAGGGCATTTTCCACCAGATCGTACTTCTTCAGGGCATCGATGGAGTTTTCGATATCCCTGATCTTTTCCGCGCTGAGCACATGTTCCCTGATGGCTGTGGTAAACTCCTCCACGACCCAATGAGTTGGATCGAGAACCTCCACCCAGGAGGGCAGATTGATACTGATTTCCTGCACAGGAAATTCGTAGAGGACTTCTTTGAAAATCAGGTTAATATCATTTTCGCTGAGCTCCAAACAATTCAGTGCCAGGACCGGCACTCCATATTCCTGGGTCAGTTCATTTTTCAGTTCGATGGTGCTTTGGGAATAAGGTCTTGATGAATTGAGTATGATGACGAAGGGTTTGCCGATTTCCTTTAGTTCTTCGACGACGCGTTGTTCTGCTTGAATATAGCTTTCCCGATCCAGATCGGTTATCGTTCCGTCAGTCGTCACAACGAATCCAATGGTGGAATGTTCCCTGATTACCTTCTGCGTCCCTATTTCGGCAGCTTCCTCGAAAGGAATGGGATGCTCAAACCACGGGGTGGAAACCATGCGCTGGTTTCCTTCATCATTATAACCGACTGCTCCGGGAACGGTATAGCCTACGCAATCTACCAGCCTTACGCGCATGGTTATATTTTCTGCCAGGGTTATTTCGATGGCCTCATCGGGAATAAATTTCGGTTCGGTGGTCATGATGGTCTTGCCGGCACTTCCCTGGGGAAGTTCATCTTTGGTTCTCTCCAGAACGTGGGGGTTTCCTATATTGGGGAGAACGAGTATCTCCATAAATTTTTTGATAAAGGTTGATTTACCCGTTCTGACCGGACCAACAACACCCAGATAGATATCCCCTCCAGTCCGTTCTATAATATCTTGAAAAAGGTCGAATTTCACGGCTTCTCCCCTCCTATATCATTCCAGCGCAACAAGAAATGTTTCAATGATATATTTATATGAAGATAAAGGGACAATATTACTCTTAATAAAGAAAAAACTGTATGGATCTTTATACCATACAGTCCTGCGCCGGCGATGAAAGATAATAGAGGACCTGGCAAAAAAGGGTATGCCAGGAATGATACAGTAATGACTTTAACCCTTAGGATGATCAATGAGAGGGCGATAATGAAGTCTAGTCGAAGGCCAGATCCTCCATCTCCACTGTTCTTTCCCGCCCCATCAGGCTTTTCGTCGCGATCCGGGGATCGACGCCGCGAAACAGTATATTATAGACCTCCGTGGTGATGGGCATATTTACTTTGTATTGCAGAGAAAGTTGGTAGGCTGCCCGCGTGGCCTTAATTCCCTCAGCTACCATTTTCATTGCAGAGGTGATTTCCTGCAGATTCTGCCCTTGGCCCAGCATGAGGCCCACATGGCGGTTTCTGCTGTGAGGGCTTGTACAGGTGACAAAGAGATCGCCTACCCCCGTCAGGCCGCTGAAGGTTCTGCTTTTGGCCCCCATGGCCATGCCCAGGCGGGTGATCTCCGCCAGGCCCCGGGTAATAATGGCCGCCATGGTATTGTCACCATAGCCCAGTCCCACACAGAGGCCGGCGGCAATGGCAATGACATTTTTGAGGGCGCCGCCCAGCTCCACGCCGGTTATATCCGGATTTGTGTATACCCTGAAATGGTGAGACATAAAGGTATCCTGGACTATTTTTGCCGTTTCTTCTTCCCCCGAGGCGATAACTGAAGCAGTGGGAACAAAGCGTCCCACCTCTTCGGCATGGTTGGGGCCGGAGAGCACGGCGATTTTGCACACGGACGAAAGGCTGCCGCCAATGACCTCGGACAACCTCCTTAAAGTTTTTTCCTCCAGTCCTTTGGCCACATTGACGATGATGGCGCCCCTTTTAATGTGGGGATCGATCATGCCGCATAACTTTTCCACTGCATGGGAAGGTACCGCCAGGATGAGCAGATCCCTGTCCTGTACAGCCTCGCTGAGACTGCTGGTAAGGGTGATGTTTTCGGATAGGGGGACTCCGGGCAGGTACTCCTTATTTTCCCTCGTCCGCAAAATGTTCTGCCGGAGATCATCTCTGCGCAGCCACAGGGTTACAGGGGTACCCTTGTGCCCCAGCAGGACGCTGAGCGCTGTTCCCCAGCTGCCGGCGCCGATTATGCTGATTTCCATGCTATATTACCTGCCTTTGGAGGCGATATCCACCTTTTCGCCTATTTTTAACTCTTTTCCCCGGAGCAGCCTTTTAATATTGGGGATATGGCGCCAAATGATCAGTGCTGTAATAGATAAGCCAAAAATGAGATATTCCCATGGGTAATGAAAAAAAAGGACACAAAAAGGGATGAGTAAGGCTCCCGTTATAGAAGCCACGGAGACATAACGGGTGACCAAAATAATTACGACGATAATGCCAAAAACGATGAGAGCGGCCAGGGGCATAAGGCCAAAAAAAATGCCCAGGGCAGTGGCTGAGCCCCGGCCCCCCTTAAAGGAAAAAAAGATGGGCCAGTTGTGTCCCAAAAGGACAGCATAGGCACAAAAAATAATGACCCAGGGGCTGCAGGCAAACCAAGTGGCCAGGAGGACGGCCAGCAGCCCTTTGCCCAAATCGAGCATAAAGACGAGCAGGGCAAATTTAAGGCCCAGAACCCTGGAAATGTTCGTTGCCCCGGTATTGCCGCTGCCCATTTTTCTGATATCCACATTCTTGACCTTTTTAGCAATAAGGTATCCGAAAGAGATGGAACCCAAAAGATAGGCAAAAATGATTAAGGCTATGCTCATGGTCTGCTTGCCCCCTTTTTGCTCCGCCCCCGTACAGTTAAGCGCAGAGGCGATCTGTTAAAATCAAAAGCTTCCCGCAGGCGGTTTTCCAGGTACCTCAGGTAAGAGAAATGGATGGAGGCAGGATCGTTGGCAAAGAGGATAAAAGTCGGCGGCTTGATGGCCGGCTGGGTCCAGTAATAGATGCGGGCCTTTCTTTTTCCCGTGGCGGGCAGAGGGTTCATCCTCAGGGCATCCGCGAGGAGATGGTTCAGCAGAGGCGTGGCAATGCGCCTGGTATATTCCCCGTAAACCTCCTCAAAGAGCGCAAAAAGTTTTTTTAAACGGCGGGGCTCGTGGACAGAGGTGAAGACGACCGGTGCATAGGCCAGAAATTTAAGGTTTTTGCGCACATTTTCCACCTGGGTTACGGCCGCCTTTTCCCTGCCGGAATCTTTCAGCAGATCCCATTTATTCAGGGCAATAATTACTGCTTTGCCGCTTTCCTGGATATAGCCGGCAATCTTCTGATCCTGCTCCGTGACCCCTTCCCTGGCCTCCAATAACAGCAGGGCAATATCAGCGTTATCGATGGCCTTTAAGGCTCGCAGGACGCTGTAGTATTCGATGTCTTCCCTGACCCTGCTCTTTCTTCGTATACCTGCCGTATCGACGAAGATGAATCTTTTCCCGTCCTGTTCCACCGTTATATCTATTGCATCCCTGGTCGTCCCGGGCATGGTGCTGACGATGCTTCTTTCCTCCCCCAGCAGCACATTGATAAAGGAAGATTTCCCCACATTGGGGCGCCCCACGACGGCGATGCGGATTGTTTCCCCATCGATCTCCGCTTGCTCCTCCCGGGGGGGAAAAAACGAAACAACCCGATCGAGGAAATCGCCGATATTGAGGCCATGGGTTGCCGAAATGGGGATGGCCTCTCCAAAGCCGAGCCGGTAAAAATCCTCCAAAGCTGCCTTTCTTGCTTCCACCTTATTGGCGGCAAGAACGACAGGCCTGCCCTGGCGATGAAGAAGCCCGGCGATCTCCTCATCCAGTGCCGTGATTCCCTCCCTGCCATCGGCGAGAAAGACGATAACTTCGGCCTCCTCCATAGCCAGAAGAGCCTGTTTTTGTACCAGGTGTTCCAATCCCATTGTTTCGGAAAATGTGATCCCCCCGGTATCGATAACCAAAAATTCCGCATCCAGCCAGTTGGCACGTCCATAGAGGCGATCCCTGGTTACTCCGGGCGCCTTTTCCTCGATTGCTTTCCTTTCCCCGATCAGACGATTGAAAAGGGTGGATTTACCTACATTGGGGCGGCCCACGATGGCCACCATGGGAATGGTCAAATTTCTTCCCCCTCTTTGCTCTTCCTTGCCTTGTTTGTTATCAGCGACAGGCGTAGCTCCCGCAGATCCTCCACAGGAACAATCTTAACTCCAAGCCTGCCGGATACTTCCCCTACAGTCAGGCTGTCCAGAAAAAGAGCGCTTCCTTCCCTGAGCATGGAGCGGGGAAGAAAGAGAACCTCCCCCAAATTATTTTTGCCCGATAGCTCCTGAAGAAGATCGCTGCCTGTCAGCAGGCCTGTTACCGTTACATTTCCCCCCCAAAAATGGTGGGGAATGACGTGGAGATCTGCTTTAAGAGCCGGAATTCTGCGGAGCTCTTCCATTAGCCCTTGCAGCAGCGGCTCCGCAGCCCTGGCTGTAATTAAGGATATTTCCCTGTATTTTTTTACTTTCGGTATTCCCGCCCTTTTCCATTTTTCCAGCTGATTTAAAAAGAGGCGGGCCAGACCCACCCCGTTTTCCCGTTGGGGATAGCTGCCATAATGTTCATGGGGCGGAAAGGGGCAGCCGGAAAGCAAATAGAACTCATCGGCGAGATAAAGGAAAGGGTCTCCTTTTTCCCGGCGAAAACGTTCCTGCCAGACAGAATACTTTTCCACAATTTTTCGGGCCTCTTCTGGCCTAACGCCCCGCAGGGGAGCCAGGCCCCGCCGATATCTGGTCAAACCAACGGGAACGAGAGCCACCGTTTTTAAGGAGGGGAAGAGCCCGGCCAGATCCCCGATCGTTCTTTCCAGGACAGCCCCATCATTATAGCCGGGGCAAATTACCACCTGTCCATGCATTTTGACGCCTGCCCGGGCCAGCCGGCGGAGCATCCCCAGGATCTCGCCGGCGTTTTTATGGCCCATCATTTTGCGCCGCACAGCGGGATCCGTGGCATGGATAGAGATATAGAGCGGCGACAATTTACGGCGAACTATTCTTTTGATATCGAGTTGTCCCATATTGGTCAGGGAGATATAATTGCCATGAAAAAAGGAAAGGCGGTAATCATCATCTTTTTCATAGAGCGTGGGGCGCATGGAAGGAGGCTGCTGATCGACGAAACAGAAGATGCAGCGGTTCCGGCAATACCTGAGGGGGCCGATCACCGGGGATGGGAAAGCAATTCCCATATCCTCATCATAGTCCTTGCGCACCGTTAACCTTTTAACAGTCCCGTTACTTCTTTCCACCTGCAGGGATAATCTTTCTTCCGTGCAGAGGTATTGATAGTCGAGGATATCATAAAAGCAGGAGCCGTTGATGCTTATAAGCCTGTCACCGGCCCTGAGGCCGGCTTTTTCGGCTGGAGATCCAGATTTAATATCGGCAATGGGTAAACCCCTGTTCATTATTACTTACCCTTATCCCGGAACAAATTATCAATAGTAGTGTTATTGCAGTGGAATCATTATCCTATATTCCTTTACTTTCTGTCAAGTTTCGCTTTTCCCCCATTCGCGCCCTGCGGGTACTGCTGCAGAAACCATGCCCTCTGCACCGGGGTTCCCCTCCGGCTCGCTTTTAAGCAAAAGACTCCTGGTTTTTTCCACGGTGGCCCGGATGGCGGGCAGGGATCTCCTGGCGCCCAGCAATAAAAAAAAACGTCCCGGAGCTGTCAGCCCGGCCTGCCTGGAAAGGTAACCCCCGATGCGCAGCGGGATATTCAGGCAGGGGATGGTGGAGACCAAGAGGATATCCCTGGGGTCTGCGCCCAGGATTTTGCAAAATTCCGGCAGAATTTTTTCGATCAGCGGGCCGGCGTTCTTGCACCCCATGACATAAACTTCATGGCCCCGGCTATCCCGGCCCATCCTGTTTATCGTCCCTATTTTTTTATGCTCCAGCCGATCGAACAGGGGGCAGGAAAAGAGTTCCGGGGCTGAAAGGTTTTTTCCTTCAAGCAGGCCGAGATGCATAGCTGCAGCCAGGACTGAGGAATGGGTGCCGCCGTAACAGTGGTATATTACCTTCATCGCCGCCCTCTAATGCCTTACCAGAAGGTAGACCCCGTTTTCCAGATCATGAATAACCCCTTCTGTCACCCGGGCCAGTATCAAGGCGATCTTATCCTGTTCCTCGTTCGTCTGGGCGATAAAAACGGGGGTTCCCCCGCCCGAAACCTTTTCCGGTTTGGTCGTAATAATAGCTAAAATGTATTTTTCCAGTTCCATAACATTTTTCCTCTGCTAAGGTTTCACAGGTTGCAGCGGGCCTACTTTTAATCGGCCGCCTTTTTTCCCAGGGTGGTCTTGAGGGGCATGGCAATGGCACTTTCCAGGACGGGAACTCTCTTGACGGCCTCGATCAGGATGGAGATATCTTTTTCCAGGGGGACGATGATGAGGCCCACCCGTCCCGTATCCAGGCTGCGCCGGACGACAGGCATAAATTCCGCGGTGTCCACATCCTTATGAATCCCCAGAAGGGCGGCGGCATCATGGGCAATGGCTTTTCTCTGGCCGTTGCTGGCAAGAGTGGCCCTGCCGTTATCATTCAGCGGCTCGATAATAACCCCCAGGGCTCTTTCCAGGTAAGTATTCCTGACCTCTTGCAGCCCCAGGTTCATAAATTGGATATTATCGACGAAAAGTTTTGCGCCCTCAAAATGTACTTTTCCCTCCCTGACCCGGGCGATTTCCCCTATATTTTTTCCTTTCATCAGGCTTCGGGAGGCGATGAACGCTGCCAGGCCCGTTAGCAATCCGTAAAAAATATTGCCGATAAAAACAGCCCCGCCGATCAGTAAGGCAGCGAACATGACCAGGTAGTTCCGCGCTTCAAAAACCCTGGCAATCCCTTCGATATAATCCGGCCCCCTGGGGACAAGGTTTGTGCGATCCAGTCCCTTAAGCATCTCTCTTTCCATGGCCCTGACCTCGCGAAACTGGGTAGCTGCCAGAGCAAGAAAAGTAACTGCCGTAAATTCTTTTTCCAAAAGAGCCGGTATGGCAATGGCCCCAATTACTGCCGCGATGAAACCGAGGGCAAGGTGAATGACGACGCCGTGGGGATAGCTGGGGTAAAGCCGGTAATCCCGCTTCAGCATATCGTAGCGAATAAAAAAGCCGAATATAACCCCGGTTGCCATAGCCTGAATGAAGGCTGACATTT